>NZ_JBFUIX010000042.1:0-56158 GCF_056401635.1 Paenibacillus sp. P4_E11
TTACACTTCCCAGATCATCGCAATAAAAATAGCGCATACTACTTCGCAAATAAACCCTACCACAAGTAGAAGGAGATGGAAGGTATGGAGAAAGACAATAAATTGTTCTTTATTGTAAATTCCATCTTAATGACGGATAATATTATTGTCACTTTGGTTGTCCATTAAAAGAGTTGTGAAAGCGAATCGTTGTTTAATATGAGAAATACTAACGGGCATGATAGTTACTCAAAACAAGGAGCAGATCGCCGAGGCAGCTGCTCCTTGTTTTATTGAGCTTCTGGATAGTGAAAAGTTCGGAGCATAATGCCGAAGAGTAAACGTAGGGCGAAAACGCCTGGGAAATATCAATATCGTCGAACACTTAATACTAGGAGAGGAAACCTTCTTGTGAAAAAGAGCCATATTGTATTATTGCTAGGGTTATTATTAGTTATTTTATCTGGCTCGCGCATTTTGTGGATGGAATCGTTTCGCGATCAAGAACAGACGCCAATTCAAAACGGGCAATTAAATTTACGCGATTGGAATGCAGAAGATGGGGATGTTGTTTTACTTGATGGGGAATGGGAGTTTTTTCCCTCACAATGGCTGATGGATCATAGGAAGCAACAAGGATTAGGCGAGAATGAGCCAAGGCTTATTCAGGTTCCGGGAAAATGGAATGAAGCTTTGGATGCTGAAAAGCCAACTCCATACGGATTTGGTTCTTATCGTTTGCGACTTTATGTAAATCCGGAAAAGGACCTTAATTATAGTATTCGTGTGCCCAGTGTACGCACTTCATCAGAATTATACGTAAATGGCCGATTGCTTGCTAAATCCGGGCGGGTGGCGGAATCGGAGGATGAATATATTGCGAAGAACCTGCCTTATTCTACAACCTTTACGGCAGACGAAAACGGCTTAATCGAACTTGTGATTCAGGCGGCAAATTATGTGGATAGTAGAAGTAGCGGCATTGTTCGATCCATTAAATTTGGTTCAGAAGAAGCCATTGCAAAGGAAATGAAGGTCTCCGTTTCTATGCAGCTTCTGGCAACCATTATATTTCTTATGCATTCTGTCTATTCGCTTATTTTATTTTTATTGGGAAATAAGGAAAAGAAGCTGCTTTATTTTTCTTTGCTGACATTATGTATAACACTTAATAATGTATTAAGTAATGATGAGAAGTTGTTCCACCAATTATTTTACATCGGCAAGGATTGGGATTTTCGGCTATCTCATATTACTCTAGTTATGGGAGCCTATGCTTTGTTGGAGTGTACGAATTATCGCGAGCTCCCGTATTGGAACAGGATGTATCGTGTATATACGGTACTGAGTTTTGGGACTGTCGGCATTACGCTGTTCCTAGCCCCTAACCAAATAATTATGCTCTTCCCGGTTTATTATCTATTGTGTGGTATTGCTGCAGGGATCACGCTGATTACACTCTTTAAAAAAGTAATCAAGGATATAAAGAGTAATCTTCTACTGCTGTTTTCTTTTTTTGCCTTGGTTCATCATTTTATTTGGGTGTTATTCTGGAAGGGAAACGGTTTGAGTCTTGTCTACTATCCGTTCGATATGATTATTTCGATGGGTTGTTTAGCCTCTGTATGGTTTAAGGGTTATTTTGTCATGCATGCCCACACAAAAGAGATTGCTACAACATTGCAAAGAATGAATGACCATAAGGATCAATTTCTGGCAAACACTTCGCATGAATTTAAAAATCCGCTTCATAGCATTCTGAACATGTCACAATCCGTTCTAAAAAGGGAACGACATTTGTTGCAGGAAAGGAGTATCAAAGAGCTTGAAACGGTTTCATCTGTAGGACGTCGGCTGACATTGATATTAAACGATTTGATCGATGTGATGAGTTTAAGGGAAGGCAATCCGCGTCTGCAGAAAAAAGCCATATGGATTCAGCCAATCGTAACCGGAGTACTGGATATGCTGCAATTTAACGCAGAAGTGAAGTCTGTAAACATTGTAAATCAAATTCCTGAAGATTTTCCTCCAGTAGATGCGGATGAGAACCGGGTTATTCAAATCGTTTTCAATTTACTTCATAATGCTGTGAAGTATACGAATGAAGGGGTCATTTCGATTCAAGCTTTTACCAAGGACGGAAGTGCTTATATCGTTATTGCCGATACCGGGATTGGCATGGATGAGGAAATGCTTAAGCGTCTATTCCGTCCATATGAGCAAGCCAGCGCGAGTGAGACCATGATTGAAGGCGGCTTTGGGTTAGGTCTAAGTATAAGCCAGCAACTGGTTGAACTTCATGGAGGTATGTTAGATGTGTCCTCTGTGTTAGGAGAAGGCTCCAAATTTACATTTTCGTTAAAGCTGGCAGGTTTGAAAGCGGAGGAAGAGGAAGATGGTTCTGACTCATTCGAACCGTTAGTAATGCAAGCTATGCCGATTCAGGAACAAGTCTCGATAAATTCAGAAAAGGCGGATATCCCTCCCGCTACGAAACCAATCACTTTATTAGACATGAATCGTGATCGTCCGCTCATCTTAATTGTTGATGATGATCCTGTTAACCTTCAAGTGCTTGAAGCCATACTGCCGCCTGAAGAATATGAAGTCACGATGGTAACAAGCGGTAAAGAAGCGTTGGCTGTACTGGATACAAAGGAATGGGATCTAGTCATCTCTGATATTATGATGCCGCAGATGTCCGGCTATGAGCTGACACGAAAGATTCGTGAGCGGTTTACACTCACAGAGCTCCCTGTTTTGCTCCTTACCGCAAGAAGCCAGCCGACAGATATTCAGAGTGGTTTCATAGCGGGAGCAAACGATTATGTGACAAAACCGGTGGAAGCCATAGAAATAAAATCGCGGATCGAGGCGCTAACTACGATTAAACAATCGGTTCGGGAACAATTGCGATTAGAAGCAGCATGGCTGCAAGCGCAAATCCAGCCTCATTTTTTATTTAATGCTTTGAATACTATAACAGCTTTAAGCGACATTGATTTGGATAAGATGCGTAATTTGCTTAATGAGTTCAGCACTTTTTTGCGGAATAAATTCAGATTCCAAGATATGGATGGACTTGTTCCGATCGAAGAAGAGCTAAGTCTGGTGCGCTCTTATCTGTATATTGAGAAGGTTCGGTTTGAAGAAAGGCTGCAGGTTGTTTGGGCGATCGAGGACTGCGAGGAATTAAAAATCCCCTATCTTACAATCCAGCCTCTAGTTGAAAATGCCATAAGACATGGCATTATGAAGCGCACTCGCGGAGGAAAGATTTTCATTCGGATTTCTTCCTATGCAACGCATGCAGAGATAACCGTTGAAGACGATGGAATCGGAATGGACGAAGTTCAATTGCAACTATTATTAGAAAGAAAAGCAGATAGCAGGTCGGGAGTCGGAATGATCAATACGGATCAGCGATTAAAACGGCACTTTGGAACAGGATTTCATATCGAAAGTACGTTAGGTACAGGGACAAAGGTCACTTTCCATGTACGTAAACAGTGAAGGGTTTAAAGGCGCGGAAACAAAAAGGGGCAATTCCTAAGTTATCTTCAATGACTTATGGGACAGCCCCTTATTTTTACCATTTTACGCTTGCTTTCCCTTATGGCTGCTGTTCAGCCACTGGTATACTGCAACGGCCAGCGCCGAGCCGGCAAACGGGGCGATAAGAAACACCCACACTTGGGATAAGGCCTGCCCGCCAAGCAGAAATGCCGGCCCCAGGCTTCTTGCAGGATTGACGGACGTACCCGTTAAGGCAATGCCAAAAATATGTACGAAAGCGAGCGTCAGTCCGATGACCAGGCCGGTTACGTTTCCACTGCTCTCCGTGGAGGTCACGCCCAGGATCGTATAAATAAAAACGAAGGTTAAAACGATTTCGACAATGACCGCCATCAGCGCTGAAATCCCGATCCCATAGCCAGGGCCGAAACCATTCTGACCGAGCCCCGTCGTGGGGATGCCCGCGGAGACGATGATGGCGTATAGAATGGCGGAGCCCGCAATAGCACCGGCGATTTGCGAAACAACGTACCCGATGAAGTCGGTACCCGTTAGCTTACGGCTAAGGAGCATGGCAAGTGAAACCGCTGGGTTGATATGACACCCCGAAATCGGACCGATGACGTAGGCCATCGCCACAATAGAGAGCCCGAATGCCAATGCGATTCCCAAATATCCGAGCTCTCCTCCCGCTGTAGCGGCACTGCCACAGCCGAACAGAACAAGCACCAATGTTCCAATGAATTCGGCAGCATACTTTTTGAATGGCACGTTCATAACTCACCTCCTAATTAATAAAAATCAACCTCATTATAAACGAGGCAAATAGACAAGAACTGTACATAGAGTGGGGATTTATGACATTAAGAGGCGAATCATCCGACTTTTTGAACAAGAATGTTCGCCCTAGAGATTATATGCAAGACCGTACCAAAAATGAAGACGAAAAATAATCCGGCTGCCATTCGTAGCCGGATTGATTGTCGCAATTCAGATTACAACAGCAGTGTTTTCAGAACGGGTTCAAGGGAGTCTGCCATCCGCAGGAAACCAAGATCTGTTGGATGCGAGCCGTCTACCGTACATTCGAAGAAATCTTCACCACCGAGTGATCCAGAGCCGTCGAAGAAATAAATATTCAAGTCACCTTGCTCCCGTAACTCGTTAACGAGTGACTGTTCGAAGTGCTTACGTTCCATTCTCATCTCATACAAGTGAGGTGTCAGCTCCTCACGTGCGTAACGAATTCGTGATGCAATCAAGATAGGTGTTATGGGGTGAGCTTCTCTATAAATTTTTATAAATTCCGGAAGTGTCTTGCGAAAAAGTTCGGTGCTTACGCAATTGCCTTCATAATCAATGACAAGACAGGCAGGGTCGTTAATCTGTGATATGATTTCGGCAACTTCAGGTTCTCCCTTTCCATTTCCCGAAAAACCAAGATTAATAAATTCCAAGGGAATCTTACGGCTCAAAATGTTTGTATGTGCCATGCCAGGCCGCGAGGCGCAGCCTCCTTGAGTGATCGATGTCCCATAGAAGATCACTTTTTTTTCAGAAGCGTAGCTAGGAGGAGCGGTCACAGTGGCATCCCCATCCAAACCGACCCATATCTCCTCCACCCCTTGATACAACGGCAAGTTAAGTACGATATTGCGCATCGTGGAGCTCCAATCGGTATACAGCGTACATTCGTATTCCGTGAGAGTGACGTCATACTTGGTTGTGTTGCCATACTGCAATGGAGCGATTGTATCGGGAGAGCCTACATAACAATCAATGCCGCATTGTCCGGTTGGCGGCATATGTGTCATATTGGCTTTGGCTTTCAGCTTCACCCTGACTGACAATGAAGAAGAGTTCGATTGAAAGCGGATTTGCCCTCCAGCGGTGTGATTGGCCAAATGATCGACGGCTTCAGGAATAGCTCTAGTCGGCAAAGTCGGCATTCTGCGATACTTTCTTTCTTGCTTAAACCAAGCCAAACCTGAAACTTGAAAAGGCTGCTCTAAAGGTGAATACCAGTGAATGGCGGCATCGGGCTTTTCATTTGGACGCATATTGGAGTCGTAGATCTCCAGCAAGTTTTTAGTTTTTTCCACAATCCCAATCCTTTCCTAATTATCTTTGCTTCCATCATACCATATCGTTAGAAATCGTCACTTAATAGCCACAACCCTTGCAAGTAGCTGGATTAAGGCATTGGTTTTTTGTGTATTCCTATGGTTTTGTGAACGGTTTCTCACTTTTTAACTGCAACAGGATGTCATCACTGAATTTTCCGGCTTTTAAATAGCATATAACTATCATATAATAGTATATATCTTAATCTATAATTAATAGTGATACACCATAATGGAGTGCCTACATCTTTTCTTCAAATATTAGCGTGTAAGGAAGGTTAAAATGAGCAACAGACAAACGCAAACAGACGTAATCTTAATTGGTGCCGGAATCATGAGTGCGACATTAGGGTCACTGCTGAAAGAATTAGTACCGGATTGGGAAATTACCGTGTTTGAGAGGCTGGCAAGCGCAGGCGAGGAAAGTTCCAACGAATGGAATAACGCGGGAACGGGGCATGCGGCTCTGTGCGAGCTTAACTACACCGACGAAAAACCAGACGGATCCGTGGATATCAGCAAAGCTATAAAAGTGAATGAACAGTTTCAGGTTTCAAGACAGTTCTGGTCTTATCTGGTCAACCACAATCTGATCCGTCATCCGCAGGATTTTATTATGCCCTTGCCTCATATGAGTTTAGTCCAAGGGGAACAAAATGTATCGTTTCTAAAAAAACGGTTTGAAGCGATGTCCAACAATCCTCTGTTTCAAGGGATGGAGTTTTCCGATGACCCGAAAAAACTGATGGACTGGATTCCGCTTATTATAAAAGGCCGGACGTCGAATGAACCTATAGCGGCCACAAAAATCGACTCTGGCACGGATGTTAACTTTGGCGCTTTAACGCGACTCATGTTTGACCACTTAAAGAGTAAAAACGTCGAAATCAAGTTCAAACATAGTGTGGATGATATTAAACGTACGAGCGACGGTTTATGGGAATTGAAAGTGCGGCATGTCGATAGCGGTACCGTTGAACGCCATACGGCCAAATTCGTCTTTATCGGCGGTGGGGGTGGAAGCCTGCCTTTACTGCAAAAATCGGGGATTCCGGAAGGGAAAAATATTGGAGGATTCCCGGTAAGCGGACTATTCATGGTCTGTAATAATCCAGATGTTGTAGAGCAGCATAATGCCAAAGTGTACGGCAAAGCTTCGGTTGGGGCTCCTCCCATGTCTGTTCCACATCTGGACACCCGATATATCGACAACAAAAAATCGTTGCTCTTTGGACCATTTGCCGGCTTCTCACCGAAGTTCTTAAAAACCGGTTCCATGTTTGACTTGTTAGGTTCCGTAAAACCGTATAATGTCGTAACCATGTTGGCCGCCGGTGCCAAAAACGTTTCCTTGACCAAGTACCTGATCCAGCAGGTTATGTTATCCAAAGAAAAGCGCATGGAAGAATTACGACAGTTTATCCCGAACGCCCAAATCGAGGATTGGGATTTAGTGGTAGCCGGCCAACGTGTGCAAGTGATTAAAGATACGGCTGCCGGCGGCAAAGGAACGCTTCAATTTGGTACGGAAGTGGTTAGTGACGCGGATGGCTCGATCGCGGCCTTGCTCGGCGCTTCTCCGGGTGCTTCTACCGCCGTTTCCGTTATGCTGGAGTTAATGAAAAAATGCTTCCCGCAGCATATTAAAGCGTGGGAACCGAAATTAAAAGAAATGATTCCTTCTTATGGCGAGTCGCTGTTGAAAAACCCAGAGCTGATCCAAGCCATTCATACTTCAACCGACCGTACGCTTGGTCTGAGCAGGGAACTGCAAGCCGTCAATTAGGAAGTGCAGTAAAAAAATAAAAATGAGTTATGCGGCCTTCGTCCTGAATTCCATGGGACTGAGGCCGTTTAGCTTTGCTGAACCGTATCACAAGGAGAATCGATGACATGAAACATAAGATTGACCCGCCGAAAATCCCTGATGACAACCTGACAACCCTGACTCATGAAGTAAACTCGCTTCGGACGAAGGATGAATATCGCCTTGGATTCGTAAGTGATGTCACCATTGATAACCAGGATGCCAAGAAGGTTTCGTTTGAAAAATTCGTGTTCCGGAATGTAACCGTTACGGAATCTTCTCTGATAGGTATCGAACTGACAGACGTCGTCTTTGACAAATGCGATCTTTCGAACGTTTGTCTTACTGATTCGTTCTTGCATCGGACGGAGTTCAGAAATTGCAAGTTGATCGGGACGGACTTTACGAGGAGCAGATTCCAGAACGTGCGTTTCCTTGACTGTGTAGGCGATTACGCCGCATTTCGGTTTACCAATATTAAGCAAGCTGCTTTTGAAAACTGTTCATTGATCAGCGCCGACCTTTTTCATTCCACATTGCAAAAAACGTTGTTTACGGCTTGTCAAATCGATCAGGCGATTTTTTCGGGCTGCAAATTGGAGGGAATCGATCTCAGCGACTGTGAGTTCAGCGGGTTGATTGTGGAAATAGAAGACTTGAATGGCTGTATCATCTCACCAAGCCAGGCCTCATCGTTCGTCGGTCTCTTGGGCTTGATTATGAAATAGGTTATAGGAAATCCTTTGCATGATCGCTTTCTGTGTAGATGGATATGAGAACAATTGCAGTTTCCTCACTTATATTTCTCACTAAATGGGGCGTACAGGCATTCCAACTGAAAGAGTCCCCCTCTCCAAATTCAGCGTTATCTTCTCCCTGCTCAGCGCAGATTCTCCCTTTCATGACAAAATGAACTTCTTCACCCTCGTGAGCATGCGGAACATCACCTGTCGAAGCACCGGGAGGGAACTCCACGAGCATCATTCTTACGTTCTTTGTTGCACTCAGGTGCTCCACTCTTAAATTTTCAACCCCGCTAAGCGTGATCCTGCGTTCCTCTTTACGCACAATATTCATGCGTTCCTCTTTTTGCAGCAGCAAATAAGCCAAAGGGACCTTCAAAGCCTTCGCTATACTTTCCAATGTAGCGATGGACGGCGAGGTCTTATTGGTTTCGACCTGGCTAATGAAGCCTTGGGATAACCCGGTTTCTTCGCAAATTTGAGCAATAGTAATGTTTTTTCGTTTACGGATTGTCCGCACGGTAAGACCGATATTCATCCGTTGTTCCTCCACAACAATATATTTGTAATACAAATTATAAATTAATAATAACAATATTTTTGTTGACTCGCCAGACCATTTTATTTATATTAGTCATATGAAATAAATATCTTCATAACTTATAAACTAGAACGGAGAGGGAATAGAATGACGAAAGTAACAGTTGTATCGACCATAATGCGTGTGGTACTGGGCATATTATTTCTAGCCCACGGAATCACTAAATTGCAAATGGGTCTTGGTAATGTCGAGGCGTGGTTCAGCTCCATGGGTGTTCCTGGAATTTTGGCTTATGTCGTGGCGGTGCTCGAACTAGTCGGAGGTGTTTTTCTGCTTGTAGGGCTTTTTACGCGTTATGTATCAGCGCTATTTGTTATCATGCTCCTTGGCGCGATCTTTACGATGAAGCTTTCCGTGGGGTTGCTTGGAAATAGCGAGATGGCCGGTTATGAGTTGGATCTAGGCTTCATGTTAGTGGCGATCTATTTGTTAGTTTCTGAAGCTACGCCATTATCGGTCGATTACGTTTTGTTCAGAAAACGCGGGATATAACTTAAAGGAGGATTATGCTCATGAACCCGGCTTATCATTATGACATTCAACTGCCAGCCCATATGGATCCTAAGAAAAAATACCCGACGATCTTCACGCTTCACGGAAAAGGGTCTAACGAGAAAAATATGGTTGGTTTGGTTGCGCCGGTTTCCGATGATTTTATTATTGTCGGTATTCGCGGTAATCTTACATTAGGTGCAGGATTTCAATATTACGAGTTGAAGAGCCTCGGCAATCCCATTCGAGAAATGTTCGACCAATCGGTTCATCAACTGGAAGCATTCATCGATTATGCGACAGCAAAGTACCCGATTGACGTGACCAAGCGCTATTTGCTCGGATTTAGCCAAGGTGCGATCTTGTCCATGACGCTTGCGCTTACGATGGGGGATCAGTTGAAAGGAATCGTTGCGTTAAACGGGTATGTGCCTGATTTCGTGAAAACAGAGTATCCTCTGAAAAGCGTAAGAGAGGTATCGGTGTTTATCTCCCACGGAGAATTCGATTCGATCTTCCCGATTCGGATCGRCCATGAAACGGCAGCTTATTTTGAAAACCAAACCTCTCGTTTGACTTTCAAAACGTATCCAACCGACCATGGCGTTTCCGAGGAGAATCAACGGGATTTTGTGAAATGGCTGAAATCGGATGCGGGTACGCATTCAAACAAGGAGTGAGTTAGCTTATGATGCCATCCTATTTTTTCGCGCACGGTGCGCCTTCGATTGTCTTGGAACAAAATGACTATACGGCTTTTATCAAAAGTTTTGCGGCGGGCACTCCCAAGCCTAAAGCGATCGTACTTTTATCCGCACATTGGGAAGAGTCGATGCAGACGATTAGCACCGTGGATACGTACAGCACGATTTATGATTTCTCAGGCTTTCAAGATGAGCTTTACCAGATGACTTATCTGGCCAAAGGACAGCGTTCACTAAGCGAACAAATCCATTCTTTGTTTACCAAGCATGGCATTCAGAGCGCGTTTGACGAAGAAAGAGGGCTGGACCATGGCGCTTGGGCCGTGCTTAAGCTGATCTACCCAGAAGCGGACATTCCGGTAGTCGCGCTCTCCGTAAACCGATATCTAACGAATGAGCAGCAATATCAAATCGGCAAAGCTTTGTCCGAGCTCAGGGAGCAGGATATTCTTATTATAGGCAGCGGTGGAACCGTTCATAATTTGCGGAGGTTAAACTGGCAGGGGGAAGGGATCGACGAATGGGCGGAATCGTTCGATAACTGGCTGCAGAGCAAGTTAGAAACGTGGGATGTCCATGCCCTGTATAACTATAGGGAGTTAGCCCCTGTTATCAATTCGGCAACTTAAGCTTAAGCTGCTGGCAATTCGATTGACGATCTTGAAAAAGATACCCCCTGCAGTACAGATAGCTCTAGAGCGAATGGTCATCTTTTCGCTTGCCGCCGTGTTCATCGCTCAACAACTTACAGGCTGGGAACCGCTCTCCCCGCTGCTAGGCAGCTTGGTCTTTATAGCTATAGCCCTGCTGCTGCCCCAGCTTAGAGGAATGACGTTATGGCTTACCGTTTCCTTTATAGCCTTGGGAGTAGTGCTCCTTCTCCTTCAGAAGGTGGATGCAAAATTCTGGTTTGAAGCAGCCGGTATCAATGTGACCCTGGTCACCCTGTTTGTATTCGCTCCATTGTTCGGGATCCCGGTTCGACTTCCGGAGTATATCGCTGCCTTGAATCGGTTCTATGAAAGGAAAGTACGCAATAAGTCAGTTCTGTTCGCAGGAACACAGCTATTGACCCAAATCATGGGTGTCTTTCTTAATGTAGGATCCATACCTGTTGTTTATCATGTTGTTTTTGCGAAACAGCATCCGGGCATGTCCCGGCTGCTTGCTAATGCGCTGAATCGCGGATTTGCGGGGGCGATTTTTTGGTCTCCTTATTTTGCCGCCATGGCGGTCGTAATCTCATCGCTTTCGGTAAACTGGTCGACACTGCTTCCCTACTTGCTCGGTTTGTCGCTGATCAGTCTCCTTGTCAGCCTAGTGGTGGATATTAAAGGACTGCGGTATGCAGAAAGTACTCTCTCACCAACGGAAGGGGAGGTCACAGACCAAGCGGAGCCAGCTGCACACAAGGGCAGATCTGCATTCCCGGTCGGGCTCAGCGTTTATTTGGCATCTGCCATTGCCGTCATCTTGGTGTTGGAGCGAATAGTTGAGCTGCCTATGGTCCTGATCACCTGCATAGCAGCAGTCCTATTGCCGCTGAGCTGGTGTTGGGCAAAAGGGGCAATGGCGACGTACCGGCAAGGGCTGGCGAATCATGTCACGGTTACACTGCCAGCCCTGAAAAAGGAGATGACTCTGTTTTTGGCAGCGGGTTTCTTCAGCGGCTCGATCGGCGCAACCGGGTTCGGGGTGTCCGTCCCCGATCTGCTGGAGATGATCCCCATTCCGATTTCCCTATCCTTTTCGTTTTTTACAGTAGCACTTATTACGGTTACTTCTATGGTGGGCCTTCATCCGATCGTACTCGTTACCATTCTTGCAACCGGCATCGATCCTGCGGCTGTTCACATCAGTCCGAACTATTTCGCTGTACTGCTGCTTGGAAGCTGGGGTTTATCCAATACCGTATCGCCGGTCTCGGCCGTCAATAATTTGCTGGCGGGATTATTTAAGAAGCCGGTATACGAGTTTGCGGTACCGAATTATAAATTCGCCGCCTGTATGGCGGTCATGTTACTCCTCTATTTAGTCGCCGTACGGATTTAGGATAACGAACCTCCGTTAACCGCGATCCAAGAAATCCGATACGAATGGTGATCCAGCAAATCGCCTAGATGTTCTGTACGCTTATTCCCAGCTCAGGGTCGAAGGTGAGCATTTGGGTCGCTATTTTGTCTATAAAAAATCGATCATGACTTACCGTAACGACAGCTCCTGGGAAATGGATTAAGGCCTGCTCCATGACCTGTATGCTTGTCAGATCGAGATGGTTGGTCGGCTCGTCCAATATAATGACGGCAGCCCCCGAGAGAAGACACTTGGCTAGAGCAACTCGGGCCTGCTGCCCTCCAGATAAATTACCGATGATTTTACTTAGGTCTGTCTCTGAGAATTGGAGCATCGCTAGAAATTTGTTCACTTTTTTCCGTGGAGCATTTAAACCAAGTCCCGAAATATTGACCGCATGGCTAACGGTATCCTTCAGATCAAGCTCTTCCCACATCCGGTTAAAGTAAGCGTAGCTAACGCCTCGCTCCCAAACCACCTCACCCGAATTAGGCTGCTCCTGTCCCGTAAGCACCTTAATCAGCGTCGACTTCCCGCTACCATTCGGGCCTACGATCGCGATTCGATCTTCCTTCTGAATGTCGAAGCTTACATCGTGGAATATCGTTCGATCGTCATACTTCTGTCCGATTTGGTGCACTTCACACAGCCTATCAGGAAAGCGTAGTTGCTCATAAATATCGGTAATAAGCACGTTCACCGGATGCGGCTCAATCCGCTTCTTCATATCCGTCAGCTTGCGCGCGATTCGGTCCTTCGAGGATTTCTTGTGCGAACGATTATCGATGGCTTCGGACTCCATGATAAGCAGCTCTTCCTCCCATTCAAATTGCCGGTCCAATTCTTTCTTACGCAGCCTTTTCTTACGGATGTAGTCGGTATAATTGCCTTCATATTCTTGAAAATGATAGTTCTCAATCTCAATCGTTCGCGTAACGACTCTGTCGATAAACTGCCGATCATGCGACACCAGAATCATCGCCCCATTGTAACGGTGCAGCCACTGCTCGAGCCAGGCCAGCCCTTCCAAATCCAAGAAATTCGTCGGCTCATCAAGCAAGACAACATCGGGCTGCTCAATTAAGATTTTGGCCAGTGCGGCGCGGTTCCTCCAACCCCCGGACAATTCATCCACCGGTTGATTCCGCGATCTGTCATCAAATCCCAGCTTGGTAAGAACCGTGTTGATCTCGACAGCTACATTCCAGCCATCCAAATGCTCCATTTGATCAAAGAGTTCTGCTTGCCGTGTCAGCAGTCCATCCATCTCGTCTGCATCGATGACTTGACCCAGCTTTTCCCCAACATCCCTCAGCTCTTGTTCAATACGTGCAACCTGCTCGAAGATCAGCTCCAATTCCTGCTGCACCGACAGCCGTCCCTGCAATTCCGAGAATTGGGAGAAGTAGCTCATCTTCACCTGAGGGTCTACTTCCACCTTCCCAGCGGTAGGTTCCTCTTTACCCAGAATCAGCTTGAAAACAGTCGATTTGCCGGCACCATTACGTCCGATTAGACCGATTCGCTCCCCCTTGCTCACGCGGAAATAAATATCGCGGAAAATCAGGGTATCTTCATATTTCTTAGTTACATTTTCCAGCCGAATTATGCTCATGCTAATCACCCTCTTATTTATTGCCTCGGCGCACCTTTAACAGCTTGCCTTTTACCGTCGTGTTCTTCATCATTTCAAGCACAAGCGGTCCTTTACCATTCAGAATCTCAACATCTGTTACATGATCAAGAATCGTAATAATCCCAATATCGTCTGCGCTTACCCCGTCAAGCTTGGCGATCGTGCCAACAAAGTCTACGGCTCTAAGCTTCTTCTTCTTGCCGCCATTGAAGTTAAGCTTCATAATCTGCTTGTTTAATTGCTCGCGCTTATCTTTTTTCAGTTCAGGTCCAACATTAATTTTGTGTTCGAAATCTTCTCTACGGCGATCAACAGCCTCTTCGGAAGGAGCTTTCACTTTCGGTATCGCAAATCCAATATACGCTTCAATCTCAGCTAATCGCTTGTCATCCTTAGGAGTGACGAAGGTAATCGCCTTACCTGTCTTGCCAGCACGTCCCGTACGTCCGGTACGATGCACATAGCTTTCCTTCTCCAGTGGAATATCGTAGTTAATCACATGGGTAATATTCGTAATATCGATCCCCCTGGCGGCTACATCTGTAGCAATCAAGTAACGGAATTGTCCCCTTCGGAACGCAGTCATCACCTCGAATCGCTCTTCCTGCTCCATACCGCCGTGAATACGATCACATGGATAATCGAGATCAGCCATTTCTCTGAATAATCGATCCACATGCTCCTGCGTACGGCAGAAAACGATACAGCTGTCCGGACTCTCCACAATGAGCAGATCTTGAAGCAGCGCCAGCTTGTCCGCCTCCATCACCTGAATAAGCGAGTGTTCAATCGTGGCCGTCGTAATACCACTCGCTTGGATCTCAATTTCAACTGGATTGTCCATATACTTGCGTGACAGCTTGGCCACATCCTCAGGAAACGTAGCGGAGAATAACATGGTAACCCTGTCACTAGGCAGCGCTTGAATGATCGACTGCACTTGCTCAATAAAGCCCATATTCAGCATCTCATCCGCTTCGTCAATAACGAGATAGGCAATCTTCTGCAGCGGTAGCRTGCCGCGTTCTATATGGTCCAGCACACGCCCGGGCGTACCTACGACCATATGCGTTTTTTGCTTTAACTCGGCTTTTTGCATATGAAAAGGATGTTTCCCATAAAGAGCCGTCGCCTTGAGCCGCTTAAAGCGTCCAATATTCGTAAGGTCTTCGTTGACCTGTACCGCGAGTTCACGGGTTGGCGTCAGGATTAAGGCCTGCGGCTTATTCTCGTTCCAATCCACTTGCTCGCAGAGCGGAATTCCATAGGCGGCTGTTTTGCCGCTGCCTGTCTGTGATTTGACAACAAGATCTTTCTTCTCAAGCGCAACCGGAATGACTTCCGTCTGAACCTCTGTTGGCGTCTCATAGCCCAAGCTATCCAGCGCCCTCACGATCTCTTCACTTAATGGATAATCTGTAAACTGTTTCTCACTCATCTTTACCCTCTTCTACGCTATATTCGGATACCTATACATACAGATTTCCACCGTGCATCTATCGTATACACCTCTATTATACTCCGAATTGGGTTAGCTTGTTCATCGGGTGGCTTTTCATTATTTCCCCCACCTATCCTCCACTTATCTACTACCTATCTACTACCATAGGATACTATCGACCCCCATGCATGCATGGTAAATTAAAGAAGTTCTCGGAGCTCATCAAATAAGAGGAGGAATATAGTAATGAATTTACATGGAAAAGTAGCTTTCGTCTCGGGAGGGGCCCGAGGAATCGGTGCTGCCACAGCACTGATGTTGGCCCAGCAGGGCGCTAGGGTTGCAGTGAATTATGTTCAGCAGGAGGATTCTGCTCAGGCGATCGTAGATCGGATTCGCAATGTCGGTGGGAAAGCCGAACTGGCAAGGGCGGACGTGCGTGATCCTGAACAGGTGAAGAATGCTGTGGCTCATATTCAGACAACGCTTGGAGACATCGACATCTTGGTGAGCAATGCGCATATGCCCTTCGTGATGAAACCTTTGATGGAGATGCAATGGGAGGAATTTGCCCAGAAGCTGAATGACGAGATGAAGGCAGCATTTACTTTGACACATGCGATTGTGCCTTCAATGATAGCTCGGAAATATGGAAGAATTATTTATATATCCAGCAATGCGGCGGATGTCGCGATGCCTTATATGGCGGCACATGGTCCAGCCAAAGCAGCACTCCATGCGTTTGCGAAATATGTAGCGTTGGAGATCGCCCCCTATGGGGTGACGGCGAACGTGGTTTCACCTGGACTCGTCCAGACGGATGCGTCACGGTATACACCTGATGCGATCCAGCAACAGGTTGCAGCCATGACGCCGCTGCAACGGGTGGCTATGCCGGATGACGTGTCGGGCGCGATTGCTTTTCTAGCTAGTGAGGAGAGCCGGTTCTTAACGGGTACTTGTACGAATGTGAACGGTGGATTAATGATGGTGTAAGTCAGACCGCAGAAGCGGTATTCAGTAGGAGAGGGGTGTGGTTCGGAGCATGTTGAAGGAAACAGGCAAAGCTGGGAATGATGGGGAACGATTCGTTCATGAAATCGATCAGATTGAACAGCAATATCTGGTAGGCAGGCAAAAGGAAGTCGAATTCTTCCGTGAACAACTGTCGGAGAAGAGACATAGAGGACGTATTCTCAATATCTATGGTACTGGTGGCGTAGGCAAAAGCTACCTCCTCGACGAATTCCGCCGAATTGCCGATCAGGAGCAAACGCGGTTCCTACTACTTGACAGTAGGGATTTTCCACATAACCCTCAGGAATTCTGTCTCCATCTACTTCGACTGCTCCGCTACAACTTGTCTGAGGATGAACATACGGATAACCTAAGTCGCTTGATTGAGCTATGCCAGGAAGCGATTCAACATGAATCCGATCCGGGGGGAGTCGTCCTTGCCATGGATACGTTCGAGGAACTGGGAGAGCTTGAATACTGGTTCCGCGAAGAGTTCCTGACGCAGCTTCATTCCAAGGTGCTTGTCGTCATATCCGGACGCTATCCGATTCAAGGCGAATGGCTGTCCTCACCTGCTTGGCGCCAATTGATCAGCCATTTGCCGATCGGAGATCTGGATTATTTCTCAGTGAAAGAGTATCTGAGCCGATCTGGCTTCAAGGCCGAAGACGATATCCACCGGATATGGAGTAAGACCAAGGGGCATCCGCTGACCCTTTCGCTACTCGTTTCCACGACGTTGTTCCCAGCTATGAAGCCAATGGCGATTGTGGATGATAATAGCGTGTTCGCCCAGGTGGTGCATACTTGGCTGAAGGAACTGCCAGATCCGCAGCTTCGGGAGCTGGTAGAGGCGGCAGCGGTGCTGCGACATTTCAACCAGGAACTGCTCTCGTGTGCCATGGGAAGGCCGGTAACGACGGAGCAATTCCTAAGGCTCGTAGGGCTTTCCTTCGTCCGCCGGGTGGATCGGGGCTGGTTGCTTCACGACCTTATGCGTGATGCGATCTGCCATGAGCTACAGGTGCGTGCGCCTGAGCAATACGAGTCGATTCGGAAGCGCTGCATCCTCTTCTATTATGATCTGATTAAAGAATCGGTGCAGAAGAAATCGGTGGCTTGGGAGACTGTGGAGTGGTTTTATTATATAGGTGATCCGGCGATCCTGGCCTTCTTCTATCAGAATTCGAGCACCCATCGCTGGGAGCCACTCAACCGCTCCAATTGGTCCGAGGTGGAACGTTATATCGAGAACAGACGCTCATCGGCCAAGGAAACAAAGATTACCTATACCCATCCCGAAACCTTGGAGCGCTACGATTACGTGATTTCCGTAGAAGAAAATCTATTTACTTTGAAGCATATCCATCTTCAGGAGCTGTATGAGCTGGATCAGAGTATTGTCAAGTTGATTCGGGATGGGCAAGGGGAACTGTCGGGTCTGTCGGTGATTATACCGATCAACTCACATACATTGGACTATCTGCGCACGCAGCCGCTGTCGTCTGCTTATTTTGTCGGCTTGCCGGAGCACAGACTGAAAGAATTGAAGGTTCCGAAGGAGTCGAGGGCGGGGTATTTCGTCAAGACGATCGATATTCCCGATTTCGCCAACCAATCGATGAGTACCGCTGCCGGCTTAACATTCATCACGCATATCATCTCGGCCGGATTTATCGTTGCGGCGCCACCGGCCAATCCGTTCTTCCGAGAGATTCATCAAGGCCTGGGTTGCCAGGTAGCCAAGCATGCAGTGCATTACGATTATGACGGCGTAACGCCGACGCCATTCTATGAACTTGATACAAGAGGAAATAAGCTGCAGAGTTATCTGAATAAGATGCTCGATAACTTCGGCATACTTGACGAACGCAGAGATACACAAGAGGAGCTTACCGCCCTGACATTGCGTGAGAAGGAAGTCGTGGAGTTGATCTTTCAAGGTCACACCAATTTGGAGATCGCTGGCAAGCTGTGCCTCAGCGAGGTGACGGTGAAGAAGCATTTGACGAATATTTTCAGGAAGCTGGACATTAACAACAGAAGTCAATTGATTCAGAAGTATAAAGTGCACTAAACGATAGTCCGGGGCAGAACGGGTCGGGGGAGTGCTTATTGAAGCGGGGACGATACTGTTTTCCATCAATGCGGTGTGTCATGTGCGATAGGCATTGAAAAAGGAGAAGGAAAAGGAGAAAATCATGAGCAAACGAAATCGTTTATTGCGTAAAATACTCAGCCTGACGCTGGCGCTCGCTATTTGGCTGGTCGGCTTTCTGCCGCAGGCCGGAACAGGTGTCGCAGCATCCGGGCTCGCTGCCGACGGAGCGGCTTCGAAAGCAATGCTTCGCAGCCTGCTGACCGAATTGGCGCCGGAAGGAAACGGCGATCCGGTCGTCAGGAAGGAGCTTGGCTCGATTAGCGCCGTTGCACCGGGCGTAGTCAATGCCGTTTACGGGGCGGCGAAGCCAGCCGCGCCGGCACTCGACCCTCTTCCCGCGCTTTCGAACGCGAAGAGTATTGCCGTAACCGGCAGCGCAGCGGAAGGGAGCACGGTCGTAATCAGCTACCGCCTCAATAATGGGGATACGACCGAAGCAGGAAGGGTCGTCGCTGATGCTTCCTCACGGTTTTCGTTCGAGCTGCAGTTGGCTAACGAAGACATCTACCGGATTACGGCTGTCGCCGAACGGAACGGAGAGCAGAGCCCACCCTCGGAGCCGGTAATCGTCGAGGTCGACCGCACGCCGCCTGGTGAAGTCGAGAATCTGGGCTGGTGGCTGAAGTCCAATACGACGCTGGTGCTGTATTGGACGCCTCCGATGGTACCGCACGGCCAAGGCGGCGTGATCGACGATCCGTCTGTTGCCAGCTACCGGATTTACGATAATAAGGGCAAACTGCTCAAGGAAACCACGGAGAAGCAAGTGATCTTCGATAATCTGGAGCCTTCGAGCCGATATGAATACCGGATTCGGACAGTCGATCTGGCTGGCAATGAATCCGGCTACCAAACGATCTATGCAGGCACTTCCCCCGCAAACGAGGTCCATCTGGAAAATGAGAGATTCTCCATGATGCCAGTCTTAAGCGGCGCCGGCAATGCCTTCCTGTATGTGGACTTCGAACAGCAGCTTTACAGAATCAACATGACGACGGGAGCAACCCGACTGCTCGACCTGACCGCAGACGGAATAATGCCGAATGGCGAAATTACGGAACTGGCCGTTAACCGCTCCGGCTCGGTCATCGCCTTCTCGTCGAACGCATCCAATTTGCGGGCAGCGAAGCCGCCCGACAGCTCCGAATACGCCGTTTACGTGTATTACACCGATTCCGATACGCTGGAGCTAGTTTCCGATCCGACAAAGAGGGCCGGCAAACCGTCATTGAATGCGAGCGGCGACCTTGTCGTATTTGCTGAAGACGCTCAAATTTATTTATACGATCTGACGGGCAAGTCGAAGAAGTTGGTGAGCAAGACGGACGACAATTTGCCAAGTAACGGAATAAGTGAATCACCAGTCATAAGTGGTGACGGCAAACGGATCGCCTACGAGACGAACTCGACGAATTTGAAAGGAGCGCCCGCTACAAAGATTCCTGGCATTAACGCCGTTGCCGTATACGATGTCCCGTCCGACCGACACATCTGGTTTCGCGACTACACGGGCGCGAGTCGGAATTTGAGCTTAAGCGCTGACGGCAAATTTGTCGTCTTCCGCTCCAAACCCGGAAGCGGCTGGGCCAAAGTTCAGTTTATCGATATGAGAGACGACGACAGCGCGAATTGGATCGATGGCCTATTTCCGGATAACCGCCCGCAAGATCAAAGGAAAGACAAGGCTTACAAGTCGACTTCGCTGAGTGGCGACGGGAGGTATGTCATAGCAACGCTGACTGACAATAATCCGGAAGGCAACATATATCTCAGCAGTTATAACGAACGGTTTGACCGAAATACGGGCAATGTCGACTTTGTCGGCAACCCTGGCTTCAGCTCCAGCGGAGCCCAAATCGATGAAGCTGGAAATCGGGTCATATACGTCCGGGAAGGCGGACTGTACACGTATTGCTATGGGGAATGCCAGCAAGGCCAGTACGATGAAGCGATCGACTCGGTGGAGTGGTCTGTTCACAGTAGCGCCGAAACATTCAGCAGCCTCATCCCCGGCAACGATATGATGATCCAGGCGAAAGGCAAGCCGGGCCATACAGTAGTCGCGGAGATTGCTTACCGCAAGATGGTCGAAGGCGACCCAGCCCGTATACAGACGGCAACGAAAACAATCGCGTTGCCGGAAACAGCTTCCGCTTCCGGTATGTACCGCGCTTTCTTTCCGATCACAGAAGGTCTGACACAGGTCGACGCAATCACGGCCAAGCTTGCCGACGGTACAAAAAATACCAAAACCGCCGCCAGGTTGCCTGTTGACGTAGCTGGCAAACTTTCGATCGATGTTCAGACTGAATATCGAGATCTGCTCGGATTCTCGCAGTTCCTGCTGCAAAGCTCTAATGCCAGCACGACGACGAAACCGCTTGCCGAAGGGAAAGCACATTATGAATTTTTCTGGCCGGCCACTTCCGATCTCACTATTGTAATGAACGATACGAAAGGCGGATTGGAAGTTGCCCGGCAAAGCGGCCTGACTGTGAACAAGGGCGGCACAACTTCGATTGTACTGACTCCGGTGATCACCGCATCCTTGTCTGCCCAAGTGCTGTATGGCAATACGCCCGTCTCGGCTCAGGTGACATTCAAGGACAAGAATGGGACGCCACTCGGTCATATTGCGACGGATGCACAGGGCATTGCGCTGCTAGAGGGTCGGTCAGCGGGCGAGATCGTTACGGTAAGCGTCAAGGCTCAACGCGAATACGCTGCGCTTGAGCAAACCGTTACGCTCGGAATAGGGCGTCTCGAGCTGAAGATTCAGCTCGTCAAAATTGCCGATACGATACGGGACTACAATATCGATTATTCCCGCCAAGTCGGCCGAAATAGCGACAAAGTGCCGGTTATAGGCAGCGATGTCGTCATAACCATCAATGCGATGTCCGGTCTTCCTATCCGGGCCAAGCTGGTCAAGGACGTTTGGCAGGGCGGGGATTCTCCGGAAAGCGTCGAGGAATGGACCGTATTGACGGAAGCTACTGAACGCGCCGGAACTTACACAGGGGTGTTCCGGATTGCCGAAGGGACGGCCAAGCTGAAGGTATTCACGCTTGAGGTCGACGGGACCGAATTGCCCCGGGTTTATGAACTCAACAAAAATGTCGCCAATCGGCTGCAAGTGACGCTTGACATGCCAGCTACCTCCGTCTGGTCCAGCCTGTTGAACGATGCCCAATTGGATGTTATATCTTACGACGGATTTGTGCCGATCCACTATGAAAGTCAAACGTTACATCAGGATGCTTTGTCCTATTTGTTCGACGTTCCGTATGCAAAGACGGATTATACGATTTTTTTACGTCCCGGGTATGGAAAATGGGAGCAGCTGCTGTCGGTTCAGCAAACCGCTGCATCTTCGGAGTTCGGGCAAACACAATTGGTGACGGTTGTCCCCCGATTTCAGCTCGCGTTTGCGCTGAACGTGAAGAACAGCGCAGGGCAAGACACTTTCTTCAGGGCTGCGCTGCGCGACTCCGCCAACCAGAAGATGTTATGGGAAAGCAATGGGTACAGGTCACTGACCGCATCGCTGCCCTTGACGCGTAGAAACGCAGCCCCTGAAACGCTGCAGTTGACGCTCAGCCCCGAGAATCCCGGGGAAAGTATCCAAACGTTGGATATTCAGGCGGATTCGCTAAACAAACGCTATGATATTACGTTCAACAAAAAGCCCGAGGCGGTATTGCAAGGCGTCGTCGTGGGCGTGAACGGAGTCCCTGCTGACGGAAGCAGGGTTTCCGCCACGGTTGATCAGGACGGCTTTAGCAAAACGTACAGCGCGGTATCAGACAGAAATGGTCGCTATAGTTTGCGGGTGCCTGCGGGCGAAGTCAAGCTGCGGGCGACAGACTCGTCTGGATCGGGGAGCTTATCTCCGATCAGCACAATCATTGCAACGGACGAGCAAAACGTTGATTTCAGCTTGAAAGAGCCCGCCAAGGTGAACTTCAGTCTGTATACCAAGTTGGGTGGAGGCGATTGGGAAGGACCTATTCCCTGGTTTGGGGTTACCGCTGTTCATCTCCGTGTTAGTATGACGCCTTCGATCTGGAAATATGAGGATTCGGCTTACCGGACATGGGCGACAACCGGCGATACGGTCAGGATTTGCGTGGACGGTGTGGAAGGGGGACTGCCGGCGAAGTGCCAGGAGGCTGTCATCGGAGAGGACAACGAAGCGACGATCGAGATGAGGCTGGCTAATGCAGGAGGAGAAGCTTCTTTCCATGCATTCCAGCCGGACGGCACACTGATCGAATACATTGACGCAGTCGTCAGCCAACTGAGCGACAATTCCACGAAGTCCATCGGACTGCGGTTCGATAAGGTAAAAGGGGCTTTTATCGTTCCGGTTCAGGGTATTGGGAATCAGCGGTTGCTGCTTAAAGGGTTTTACCGATATGCGCCCGTCACAGCCACAGTCGACTTCGTCGCCAAGCCCGGGGGAATGGCCGATTTGGGAGATATTCGCCTGCAGCCGATCGGATTGTTCGGCGGACCGGGCAACGGGCTGGAGACGTCCTCCGATTGGTCGACTCCAGGCGGACGTTTGACGGTGAGAGCCGTATACAAGAACACAACCCGTACGGGAGAAGTGCGGGACGCGCGTATGGTGATCGAGCTGCCGCAGGAAGCGGAATTTGTTCCGGGAACGCTTGTACTGAACGGTAAAGCCGCTACGCCGAATACGACCGGAATGTCGCTGGAGGTGCCGATTGGGACGATCGCCGCTGGCGAGCAGGGCAGTGTGCAGCTTCAACTTAAAATTCAAAATGAGCCGAATCATCCCCAGGTCGTGGTAGTCGGCAAAATGCAGTATACGGCTCCCGAAAGCCGCGACGAACTGCTTGGCAGCGCTGTGGCGGAACTTGTGCCAGTTACGCTGCGCGCTCCCCAATTGGTGACCAAACCGCTATTCCAGGTGAGCGGAGTTGTGCCGGCTGGCGCGGAAGTCATGGTATACGACGGTACGTTGATGCTCGGCCGTACGACCGCTTCGTCGGCAGGCACCTGGAACTTACAGGTGGAAATTCAGGGAACAGATGTGATCAAGCACAGGCTCCGAGCAGAAACAGTGGTCGCCGGCAACCGTATTTCAGGTAAAGAAGCGATCGTGAATTATGATCCGAATGATCCGGGCTTGGATGTGGTGACGATGAAACAGGGCCGTTCAGAGACACAGACCTTCCGTCCCGACGATGGCGTAGCGGTATTTCCGTATGTAGTAGTACCCGGTAATCCATTCACTTTCACCATGAAGTTCAGGGATCCATCGCGAATTACCAATGTACGCGTACAGTTCGGAAGCTCGTTCGCTATTGGCCAACTGACTGGTGATATCTTTACCGCGACGATGCCGATGCCGGAAAAGATCGGACCTATTCAGGTGACTTATGATACGAAACGTCTGTCATGGGAGCCTCAGAGGGACCTTCGGGAGCCGTCGTCTGAGGAGCAAATCAGGGAAGACCTGCACTCCTCTCTGAAGCAATATAAAACGGAATCTATTAACATGCCCGGAGAAGGCGGAAATCCGAACGATACGCTGGCGATCAGCGCTATGATGACCGATGAGATTCGATCCAATATCAAATATAAGGTAAGTAAAATATCGGATTACACGCCAACTGAGCAAGAGCTCCAAAAGGCGAAAGCGTCAGGTCTTCCGGTGTACGGGTTGAACGTAAGTCATTCCTTGAGAGGGAAAAACGGAACGATTACCTTTGAAGCCATGGTTCCGGAAGCAGTGCTGCAAAAAGGCGAAGGGCTGAAGACCGCCTTCGAGCTAATGAGCAAAGCGTTAAGCGCATCCGGTCCGAATGCGGCCGGTAAGGAGAATAAGGTCGCAGCTCTTGGGGCGGCTCCATTGGTCTCAGGCTCGATGATCAAGATCGGCTTGACCTTTGGTCTCGATTTGGTGAAGGGCAATGCTGACGAGCTTTGGAATCTATTCGACCGTTTCTGGCAAATGAAGGGCATATCCGAAGAGCCGGAGCTTTTTGACCGGGTTACCAAAGATTTGGAATGGGCACAAAGCTTGTGCGATCCTGACCTGATCAAATATTATTCCGATTGGGCAACGGAAATCGGTAATGACATTATGATCAATGAAACGATCAAGTGGGGACTGGCGGCGGTCGCTCTTGTCTCTGGCCCTGCAACCTTCGGAATAGGAACTGTGGCGCTATTCGGCTTCCAATATGTGGCCTCGGAAATTCTCAACGATGCGGTCACATATAAATTAGATGCGCTCGAAGAAGCTTTGAGTAAAGTCAAGTGCTTGCCGAAACTACCCAAGAAACCACAAGCAGATCCTAGATTCATTTGGGATCCTAGCGGTTACGTCTATGAAGGTATCCATGGTAATCGCCTGGAAGGCGTGACGGCGACTGTCATGGAGCAGGATCCGGTCACGAAGGCATGGAACGTATGGGATGCGCAGTGGTATAATCAGAAGAATCCACTCATCACCGATCGGCAGGGAAGATATGCATGGGATGTGCCGGAAGGCAAATGGAGGGTGAGATATGAAAAGGACGGCTATATAACAGGCTATAGTAATGAACTTGACGTACCGCCGCCACAGTTAGAAGTGAATGTGCCATTAGTTTCCTATCTGCCTCCAGCAGTAAGCAAAGTATTGGCTGAGCCGGGCGGAGCGAAGGTGAATGTGATTTTCACGAAACCGATCGCAGCCGAATCTTTGCATGAAGGAGCCGTCCAAGTTACCGATGCAGGAGGAGTGACTGTAACCGGCGCGGTATATGCCAAGTCCCCCGTTACCGAAAGCGGCAAGGTGTTATCCATGGCTGTCGAGTTCACACCGGACCGTCCACTGACGGTTGACGCAGTCTATAAGGTAACGGTCAGCGGACAAATCGTTAGCTACGCAGGCGTTGCTATAGGGACGGATTTCGAGCAAAATATGACCATTGTCGCAGGAGACGTAACTCCGCCCGGGGAAGTTTCGGGACTGAGCGTGGGGCTTTTCGACGGGATTGCGACACTTTCATGGGCAGATCCCGCAGATATGGATTTATCGAAAGCAAGAGTTCGATATAAGAAAGCAGCGGACGCCAGCTTCAGCGCACCTCTTGAAGTGAGCAAGGGGACCCAATGGGCCAGCATCGCTCTACTGGAGGAAAGCTCCTCTTACGAATTCCATGTTACTTCCGTTGACGAAAGCGGCAATGAATCTGCCGGCGTTAGATCGAGCTGGACGGCAGCCGCCACGGAGCCCGATCTGACGGCACCATCATCCGTTCGCGAGCTGAACGCGGTCGCTGCAAGCTGGAGCCAGCTGAACGTGACATGGAAGGACCCTGCAGCGCCGGGTCTGGCGAAGCTGAGACTTAGCTGGGTACCGGAGAGCGGCAATGCTGCCGTTCAGTCGGTTGATTTGACAAAGGGCTTGCAAGCTTACTCAATAGCGGGGTTAAGTGCTTCGACCACATATAACATTTCGATTATCGCCATCGACACGAACGGCAATGAATCCGATGCCGCCAGTGTCACAGCTCGAACATCAGCAGCCGGTCCAGGTAGTAATGGTGGCGGCGGCGGTGGCTGGCCGGGTCCGGGTCCGGGTCCGGGTCATACAGGGCCGCCAGCCGATGGAGAATGGGTCATAAGTAAGGACGGAGGCAAGTTTGAAGCGTTCGAAGGCAAGCTTCAGCTTCAAGCAGCAGCCGGTACGTTCGATGGCAAGACGAAGCTGACGGTTAAGGAGCTGCCATATAATGCCGGCCATTTGCCTGACGAATACTACTGGTTGTCGCAGTCATACCTAATGGATGCAGGTCAAACCAAGCCGAAACAACCGATGAAACTGACCATTCAATATGATCCAGCTCTCCATAAGGGTATGGATGCGCGCCGATTGGGCATCTATTTCAAAGAGGCGTCCTCGCCATCGGATTGGACCTACCTCGGGGGAATTCTGGATGAAGCGAATCGCAGCATCACCGCGAACATTCAGGCCTTTGGCGAATATGTCGTCTTGCTGTACGACCATCCTTTCGCGGACTTGACGACCCACTGGAGCCGCCAAGATGTGGATGTTCTCGTAAGCCGCCACATTGTGGATGGCGTCAGCGCCGACAGCTTTGAGCCGAATCGTCCGATTACGAGGGCAGAGTTGACGAAGTTACTGGTGGAATCGCTGCAACGCGGGTATGGGGAGGCGCTTTCCGCCCGGGCGAATACTACCCCCGCTTTCCTGGATGTGGCGAATGATGCGTGGTATGCGCCGTTTGTGGTGACTGCTGCCAAGCTGGGGCTCGTGGAAGGGGCGGATAACCGCTTCCGGCCGAACGATGCGGTTACGCGGGAAGAACTCGCTGTTCTACTGCGGCGCTTTGCCACGCTGCAAGGCTTTCCGCTCGAATCGTCCACTGAAGTGACGTCCACGCTCGACCGTTACGCGGATGCGCGGGATATTTCGGGATGGGCGAGGGAAGCGATGATTGCGTCCGTCCGTCAAGGATGGCTGCAAGGCATGACGGAGACCGAGTTGGAGCCTCGCGGCGAAGCGAATCGCGCCCAAGCCGCAACCCTTCTTCTTCGAGTTCTCACAAGCTGCGGAGCAATCGCGAAATAAGAATTCAGCCACGAACCGGAAGCAGTTCCCAAAAGGGCCGCTGGGGCAATTCGAGGCCACTGAAGAACTTGTAGTTTTTCGAAGCAGCTAAGGAACATGAATCAAAAAGACGACCTTAATTCCCTTTTTATGGGGGTTAAGGTCGTCTTTCAATTACCTACGCGGATCTCTACGGTGGATGGCGGGGATCCGAGTGTACCCCCGAAGTTCAGCTGTGAGAACTGTGGGGGTGAGATGTACCCGGACTACTACAAAGGTGTAAATGGATACGAATACCGGATAGAAAATGTACGACCTGCAAAACCGGACGCGGAGCGTGCGGAGAACGTAACGTCTTGATCGAAAGTAGCTCAAAAGAGGGGCAGGTAGAGGGGGTGGAGAAGCGAAGCGCCCGCCTTTGAAAGATTGTGCTACCCTTAACCATCTCCAATCCAAAGCACAAGATTTCAACAGCGGTCGTAACCCCTCTACCTGCCCTCCACACGCTAACTAAACTCAACGACCAAGGACCGTCCGGGAACCGGACGGTTTTTCTTACTTTCTTCTATATGTGCATCATTCACCTAATTGAGTATTGACTTGTTCATCTGAATCGTTGTACCTTGTACCAAGGTAAAGGGGGATGCGGGCATGAGAAAAAAGTGGGGAAATCGTCTTGTATTTGCTTATCTGCCCGTTTTCATTCTCGTTATTATCGTGTTGTTGTGGATATTCTTTGTCACCATGAGTGAGTTGTCCAAGCAGCAGGCGTTAAAGGCTAACGAGATCTATGCGGAGAATACGATGCAAGTTGTCGATTCCAAGCTACGGTCGATCGAACAATATATCGTGCAGACATTTCTCGATGAACAGTCTGTCATCGATTTTTACAGCGTGTCTCCATCGAGCCCCAACCGCTACCTCAACGACCGCGACGTGTACAAGAAATTGATCCTGCTACGCGACAGTTTCAGCGAGATCGATTCGGTCTATTTGTATCGCGACCGTGATCAGATCGTCTTAAGCGATATGTCGATGCTGACGCTCAATCAATTCACCAACAGCCCTTATATGAATGCTATAATAGCCGCTCCCCCTGTGAATCGCTGGAGCATCGGTCGTAAGTATATCGATAACGCCGGGATAACAACGCCAGTCGTGTCCCTGGTTAAGCGTATGCCATTGCCGCTTGGCACGGATGGGATACTGGTTGTCAATATTAAAGTACATACACTCTCTACCCTCGTCAGCAATGTGGCCCGTTCTAAATTCAGTTATCTCCACCTGCTTGATGCCAGCGGAGAAACCATCATTGGTGAACACACAGTAGACGGAGGAGCTAGCGTAGATCGGAAAGATTTTACCGTAATGAAATCGGACTACACAGGTTGGACGATCCGTAGCGGATTTGTAGACGGCGTCGTTTTTCGTTTTCTGGTGAACCTCAATGCATTCTGGATGGGGATCGGCATCATCACGGTTCTGGCGGGTGCATTATGGATCGTATACGCGAGTCGGCAGAATTACAAGCCGATTCAGTCGCTTCTGGAGCGGCTCTCATCCGTTCCGTTACAGAGACCCCATATCCTTGGACAAGTCAAGCACGATGAATTCAAAATTATTGATAACCTGCTTGATCATCTGCTTGAACAATTCGGGAAGTATCGGCTAGAGAACGACGAGAATTTCAGCTACCGTCGGCGATATTTGTTCGAAGAATTACTAACTGGCACGCAGCTTCGGAAGGAAGGGGAATGGGAGAGGGAGTTATCGCAGTTCGGATTTCAAGAAGCGTACGATCATTATAGGGTCGCTATTATCGAAATCGATAAGTATGCGTCTTTCACCTCCACTTACAACAATAAGGATCAATATTTGATTAAATTCATCATTGATAACGTCGTTCAGGAACTGACTCAGAACGTGGGCATCCCGATCTGTCCAGAATGGATCGAAAAACATCGGTTATGCGTCGTCTGTCAACTGCCGAATGAGACTGCAGCCGGTGATCCGTTGCGAGAGATCATGCGTAAAACGGTGAATTGGATCGACAAAAATGCGGCGATTACGATCACTTGTGGACTTGGAACGAAAGTGTCGGGCATTAATAGGGTATCAAGTTCCTATGAAGAAGCTTTAGAAGCACTCGGCTATAAGACAACGCTCGGAGCCAGCAGCGTCATTGAATTCGAGGCTATCAATAACAAGTCGACCGAAGAAATATTCCGATCCCTTCCCTATATTCGTGAACTGGTCCATTCTTATCGGCTCGGCGAAGCCGACTGGGAACGCCATTATAAAGCCCTGTTTGGAGAAGTTCGCATACAGCTATTATCGCGGGAACAAGTTGCCAATCTGATGAATTATTTGTTATTTCACTTTTACAAGGAAATGTCGGGGTTGTCCGCAGAATATCTGGAATGTTGGCGAGAATATGCAATGAATCCCATTAATGAATGGATAGTGGCCTTCGACACGATAGATGAATTGGAGGAAGAGTTGCATGGTATTCTGAAGGATGCCTATCAGAGGCTGGATTTACTTCGGGTGCAGCGAAGCCAGCACGATCTGATTGACCAAGTGAAAGCGTATATAGAGAGCGAATATAACAATGCCGACTTCTCGCTCGTCATGCTAAGTGAGAAGTTCAAGCTGACACCGAATTATTTGAGCCGCTTGTTCAAAGAAGAATTCGGTGAGAAATTTATTGATTACTTGGCTGGTTTGCGAATCGAACAAGCCAAATATTTGCTGGTCACCACATCCGAGCCCATCCAGGAAATCGCAGTGAGGGTCGGGTACACGCATACCTTTTCATTTATCCGAGTATTCAAGAAACTAGTGGGCCGAACACCTGGTGATTACCGCAAGGAGTTCCAGCAAGCTTAACCATCTAAGGACGAAGACGACCGATTCAGGGAAAGATCAACTAAGTCCCTGTGAAACCGGTCTTTTTTTTGTTCTCGATTCAGAAAGTGTGGAAACAGAGTCTTGTGTAAAAACTGTGCATGGCATGTCGACAGGTGTCGCAAGATGTCGACAAAGATGTTCGGATGCCTGCGAATCAAGGGTTGTTGCTGATTATTGAAGTTGTGCATCGGGTCTAAATGTGTGAATTGCCGCGCCGACGGACTCTGAGGTAGTGTTGAGTTGTGAGCGGGACAGAAACGATTACAACGATGCGATACCACGCTCGGCAGGGCGTCATAGGAGGTGAGGTCTCATGCAAGTATCTTCAAAACAAACAGCGTTGGAAATGGAAGTGCCGGGTCGAACAAGAGATATGAAGAAGCGGGGCAGCAAGGTACTGAAGCAAAATATTCCGCTCTATCTCATGCTGACTCCCGCCATTTTTTGTTTTCTCGTATTCAAGTACGCACCAATGGGTGGGGTCGTCCTTGCCTTCAAGGATTATAACTTTTGGGATGGAATCTGGGGGAGTCCATGGGTCGGACTCAAGCACTTTGATTATTTGTTTAACAACCCACAAGGATGGAAGATTATCCGGAATACGTTCACGCTAAGTTTACTTAGTTTTGTCGGGTTTCCATTTCCGATACTGGTTGCTTTACTGCTGAACGAAGTCCGGAAGATGTGGTTCAAGAAATGGGTACAAACCCTTCTGTATTTGCCGCATTTCCTCTCCTGGGTCATTGTTGGTGGCATCTTTATCACCTTGTTCTCACAAGATTCCGGCATGGTGAACGACATTCTCGAGAAGCTGACCGGCGAACGGTATCCCTTTCTCTACAAACCGTTCACATGGACCGCCGTGTATCTAAGTTCAGGGATTTGGAAAGAAGCTGGCTTTTCCGCGATCATTTATTTGGCGGCACTTACGACGATCGATCCGAGCTTGTATGAATCGACGGCAATGGACGGTGCCGGCAAATGGCGGCAGATGTGGCATGTTTCGCTTCCAGGCATTCGGCCTACGATCATTTTGCTACTGATTCTGGGGGTAGGTCGTGTGATGGAGGTCGGTTTCGACCAAATCTATGTGATGCAGAATCGGGTTGTCGCCGATATCTCGGAAGTCATCAGCACGTACACGTTCAAGACGGGAATTCAGGGGGGCGAATTCGGCGTTCCCGCTGCGATGGGGTTGTTCGAGTCACTGGTAGGCTTCGTGTTGGTGTTGGCCGCCAACAGCATTGCCCGTAAGTTCAACCAAAGCCTATGGTAACCGGCATGAAAGGAGGTGGAAGGCGTGAGAGAGACTTCCGCGGGGAAATGGTTCAATGCCTTAGTACATGCAATTCTGCTGCTGGCGGCCGTCAGCTGTCTCATTCCGTTAATCAACATTATCGCTGTATCGTTCAGCGATTCGGCGGCTATCGATTCAGGATTCGTCTGGTTGTGGCCGATTCATTTCAATGTAGAAGCTTATAAAACACTGTTCCTCGGCACTAGAGTCATCCCCTCGTTTCTGAACAGCTTGCAGATCACATTGGGAGGAACCGCATTAAGCTTGTTCTGCACTACGCTTGCTGCTTATGCGTTGTCGCGTAAATACTGCTACGGACGCAAATTTATTACGCTGGCGATGGTGTTTACGATGATGTTCAGCGGCGGGTTGATCCCCAACTTTCTTCTGATGAAAAGCCTCGGCCTGATCGACACCTACTGGTCGCTATGGCTCCCGGGGTTGGTCGGCGCGTATAATCTGTTGATCATGCGGACCCATTTCGATGGGATTCCCGTCGAAATTGAGGAGGCTGCGCGTATCGATGGCTGTGGGGAATGGCGGCTTCTTGCGCAAATCATGCTTCCTCTATCCTTGCCTGTTATCGCAACGATTTGCCTATTCTTAGCTGTCGGCTACTGGAACTCCTTCTTGAGCGTGCTCCTATTCATCAATGATGCCGAGAAGATGAATTTGACCGTATTCGTTCAGCAGATGGTGCAGAGTCAGAGTATGTTGATCCAGACGATTGCCTTGCAGCCGGAAGATCTGAAGAATATGGCACCTGAGGCCGTGAAAGCTGGAGGCATTGTGATCATGACGCTGCCGATGTTGATCGTATATCCTCTTCTGCAAAAATATTTTGTGAAAGGTGTAATGCTAGGTGCTATCAAAGGATAACCCGATCCATAGCGGTCGGTTACTCACAAAAGGGGGAAAACATATGGTAGGGAAGATGACGAAAAGTACATTAACGACAATGGCTGTCGTGTTGGCGGCAGGGACGTTACTTGCGGCTTGTGGTAAATCGGACGAAAAGGGGAGCGGAGCCTCCGCCTCGCCAGCCAAAGAGGGAGCGGTGTCGTCGACGCCGATGAAACGGGGCAAGATCAAAATGTCCCTCTACGACCGTGGCAACACTCCGCCCGCAGAAGGGACGGCTACGAGCAACCGCTGGACGAAATGGATTAACGAGAACGGTCCGGCTGATGTCGAATTCGTCGCCATCCCGAGGTTCGAATCGAAGCAGAAGTTTAATACGCTGTTTGCTTCTGGAGATGCTCCGGACGTGATCAACGAATTTGATACGGGTTATCGGGATCAACTGTATAGCCAGAAGCAACTGCTGCCGTTGGAGGATCTGATCAAGCAACATGCGCCGAACTACAGCAAAATGCTGGAAAAGTATCCGATCATGCGCCAGATTGGGACAAAGCCTGACGGCAAATTGTACGAGGTAGGGCGGGTTTCCCCGAGCTCCGTACAAATAGCCTTATTTATCCGCACCGACTGGTTAAAAAAACTTTCGCTACAAATCCCGAAAACGCTGGATGAGCTGCTGGTCGTGGCGAAGGCGTTCACAGAGAAAGATCCGGACGGCAACGGGAAGAAGGATACGTACGGCTATTCACTCGCCTATCTGGGGGATGAATCGATTGACGCCATGTTCGGCAACACGATGTTCATTCAAGACGGCAAGCTTGTGGAAGATGATGCGAGAATGAAAGCGGCCGTTTCGTTCAAGAAACGACTGTTCGAAGAAGGCGTTGTCGATCGCGATTATTTGACAGACAAGAACGGAGAGAAAGCTAAGAAAGACTTTTTGTCCGGTAAACTCGGAATCTATGTGGCTGACAACGCGAATGTCGACTTATTAACGGCGCTCCGCGGAGCGAATTCGGCTGCTACGATCGCCCCTATGCTGCTGCCGAAGACTGACTTCGGACAATACACGTTTCGGATGTCTAATCCGCTTCAGATGACGACCGTGGTGTATGCAGGCTCGAAGGATCCGGTCGCCGCAGTGAAAACGATCGACTTCATGATGGCTGAACCGACTTGGAAAATGATCAGATTCGGCACGGAAAACGTACATTGGAAAAACGACGAGCTTGGCTGTCCTAGAGCGATTAATCCGGATTTGCGTAAAATCGAAATCAACTATAACACCGATCTGAATATGATGGCGACAACGATCGATTCCAAAGAGATATGCAACCTTCCTGTGGTTAACAAGGAAATTCCTTATGCCGAGGAATGGAGTGTGATCAGAAAAGAAACGCGTGACTTATACGAGAATCCCGCAGTGCCGCTGTACACGTTTACGCATAGTGAGCATATGCCCACGCTTCCGGCCGATTTGTTAAAAATCAATAACGACTGGACCCAACAAAGCAAGGATCTTATTGCCAAGACCGTAGTCAGCGGCGGCAGCTATTCGGTTGACCAGGCGATGAACGATCTCAAGAGTTTGAAGCAGAAGATCGGACAAAACCAGACCTTCGAATGGTATGCGAAATGGTACGAGCAGAATAAAAAGAATGCGTTCCTGACTAAGGACATTTACCAGTTCCTTGCTAAAAAATGAAGAATGAATGAAAAAAGCAGCCATACAAGTCGTTGGTGAATGAATACCGACGACTTGTATGGCTGCTCGTAATAAACGGCCATCGCTGCCGCGGGCTTATGGCGAATGAAGACGTCGAGCTGTATGCAGATATTTTAGGATTCAGAGGTCTGGATGTAGAGATAATGCTGGCTATTTTCTCTCGCTTACTATACAATATTATTAATGAAACTCGTTTTCATCTGATGAAACTATGCGTCTAATTTCATGGTGGGAGAGTGATTCTTAATGAATAGCAAAGAACGATTTTCAAACCGGGTCGATTCGTATGTGAAGTACCGCCCGAGCTATCCGCAAGAAGCCATTGATTATTTGTACGACATCGTTGGGTTGCAGTTGAATAGTGAGGTAGCGGACATCGGTGCAGGAACCGGTATTTTTTCAAAGTTGCTGCTGGAGCGTGGGAGTCATGTTACTGCCGTCGAACCGAATCAAGCGATGCGAGAAGCTGCAGAGAAAGAGCTTGCGGGGGAACCCCATTATCGCGTTGTGTCGGGATCTGCTGAGGTGACTGGACTGCCAGACCAATCCGTTGATTTTATCGTTTGCGCGCAAGCGTTTCATTGGTTCGATCGCGTCGCTTCGCGTGCGGAGTTCCATCGTATTCTGAAGCCAGGTGGGAAGGTCGTTTTGATCTGGAATTCGCGGCTTACTCAGGGCACGCCTTTTCGGGAAGCGTATGATCGACTCCTTCATACATTCGGCACCGATTACCTAGTAGTTAGTCAAAAAAACATTACGCCAGAGGACCTGGCCTCTTTTTTCAAATCAGGGGAAATGCAAGAAGCAAGGTTCACTAACCAACAAGCGTTTGACTTTGAAAGTCTGAGGGGTCGATTACTGTCGTCATCCTATAGTCCTGTACCTGGTGATCCGAGTTACGAACCTATGGTAAACGAACTAAGGGAAGTATTTGAACGGAACCAACAGGATGGCCAAGTGTTTTTTGACTATGAGACCGAGGTGTACTGGGGCGAGGTTTAACAAGTGGAAGAGTGCAGAGCCAAGATGGCTTCGCACTCTTCTTTATTTCTTAACACCTCATTTTCATGCAAATATTTTAAAAAATTTCATTTTGCACTTGAAACTTACGTAACGTAATGTCTTATGATGTGGATACCGGTAAAAACCTCGCGCGAAAAAAGGGGATGATCATGAAACGGGAGTGGAAAGTTGGAGAACTTGTGATTGAAGGAGCTCGGCTTGTCGTTGGATCAGGTCAAATCCGTTATTGCCGGCAATCATTTCAGCCTGTTCGACATTGTTTCCCTTCAAATTGAGCGTCTGAAGGTCAAGAATTCACCAAAATATTGAGCGCCATGAGGACGAGCCACCATAAATATTTTGCCGAGCGGGAAGCGAGCTGGGAATCCCATCTCGACCGACTTGACGATTATCTTGGCGAGCATCCAGATGACGCTTCCCAAGGGAGGACAAATTAAAACCATGAATGAACGATCTGTAAAGCACTCTACCTTTGTTATCGAGAGAAATTATAATGCATCGCCCGAGCGGGTATTCTCCGCCTGGTCGGACCCGTCGGCCAAAGCCCAGTGGTTCCCGAAAGCCGACGAGTTCGACTTTCGGGTTGGTGGTCGAGAAATCAACCGCGGCGGCCCGCCGAATGGTCCGATTTACACTTTCGACGCTTGCTATCAAGAGATCGTTCAGGACAGTCGCATCGTTTATACTTACACCCTGGACCAAGGAGAGACACGGATCTCAGTCTCCGTGACAACAGTAGAAATAAGGCGATCAGGCAACGGCACTCAACTCATCTACACCGAACAAGGAGCTTTCTTGGATGGTCACGATATACCAGAACAACGCGAGCACGGCACAAAATTGATGTTAGATAAGCTGGGCTTGGAGCTGCAGAACGAATGAAGAACGCCTTGCATGGAAATGAGATGAAGGCCGGCATGCGTGAATGGATCGGGCTCGCGGTACTGGCCTTGCCCGCCCTTCTCGTCTCGATTGATCTCTCGGTAATGATTCTCGCACTGCCGCACATTGGTGCCGACCTCGGCGCCGATAGCGCTCAGCAGTTGTGGATCATCGACATCTACGGATTCATGCTCGCCGGGTTCTTGATCACCATGGGGACGCTGGGAGATCGGATCGGCCGCCGCAAACTGCTGTTGATCGGCGGGAGCGCATTCATGATAGCCTCGATATTGGCTGCATTCTCTCGAAGCGCTGAGATGCTCATTGCGGCCCGCGCAATACTCGGTATAGCCGGAGCGACTGTATCGCCTTCTACTCTAGCCTTGATTAGCAACATGTTCCGTGACCATAAGCAGCGCTCCTTTGCCATCGGCATTTGGTTAACGTGCTCTATGGGCGGAATGGCCCTCGGGCCGGTAGTTGGAGGTATCATGTTGGATCACTTCTGGTGGGGCTCGGTGTTCCTTCTGGGTGTGCCGGTCATGTTGCTTCTACTAATAACCGGACCCATGTTGCTGCCCGAATACCGGCACCCCGAATCCAGCCGGTTGGATTTGACCAGTGTCGCGTTATCGCTGGGCGCCATCCTGCCCGTCATATACGGCCTCAAGGAAATCGCCAAGCACGGTCTGCAGATGGTGCCTACACTGTTAATACTGGCGGGCGTCGTCCTCGGCACGGTGTTCGTGTCGCGGCAGCGCAGGTTGACGAGTCCCCTGCTGGACCTGCGACTGTTCACGAGTCCCGGATTCAGCGCTGCACTGGGGGGCATGTTCGGTATTACACTGACAGGAGCGACCATGCTCTTCATCGCGCAGTACCTCCAATTCGTACAAGGAATGTCGCCGCTTCAGGCAGGGTTGTATATGCTCTCTGGGGTAATTGCCTCGATGGTCGGTATGTTTTTCTCACCGCTAATCGCACGCCGGATCCGACCGGCCCGCCTTATCGGAACGGGTCTATTGGTATCGACCGCGGGCTGTTTTCTGCTGACCCAGGTGGGGGTTGAGTCAGGTCTCACGTTTCTGGTGCTCGGGTACATCTGCTTCAATTTAGGTGCAGCCCCGCTCCCGAGCCTGTCCAGCGACCTTATCATCGGCTCAGCCCCGCCGGAGAAGGCAGGATCGGCGGCCTCCATGCTGCAAACCAGCGGCGAATTCGCCTTCGCGCTAGGTATCGCAGTCTTGGGCAGCATCGGCACGGTCGTTTATCGCAACCAGGTGGCGAACTCTATTCCCACCGACTTGCCGGCGTCCGCGGTACAAGCTTCCCGCGACAGCTTGGCCGGTGCCACGACTATAGCGGAAGGCCTCTCAGAACAAGTCGGCAAGGCACTGCTCACGGGGGCACGCGAAGCCTTTACGAGCGGGATGCACACCGTTGCGGCAGCCAGCGGCGCCATCATGCTTGTTATCATCGTCCTTGTCGTTACGCGGCTTCGGCACGTACGACCAATCGGAGAGACTCAGTCTAACCAAGCCAGCAGTATTCCATAAGTTGCACCCGGCGCTGCCAAAGTATCAAGGTAGTTGCACTACCTAGTCATGCTTAAGTAAGAAACCAACCAGTACGGGCACTGTTCAGTTGGCAAGGAAACAGGCTGGAGCGGGTTAAAATGAACGGAACAAATAAACTCGCCCAGTGCATGGGACGAGTTTATTTGCTGTCTCGGCATTTCTCTTCTTGAATGCTTAGAAACGCTCCAATACGAGCTTCCCGATCATATCCCCAGCCGCTACCTTCTCGTGGGCCAGTCTCAGATTAGCCGCATTGATCGGCTCCAGACGCTGCGTCAGGGTGCACTTCACTTGCCCCGCATCAATTAGGTCGGCTAGCGCATTCAACAGATGATGCTGCTCGAGCATATCTTCCGTCTGGTACATGGCTCGCGTGAACATGAGCTCCCAATGGAACGAGACGCTTTTGTAGAACATGGCGTCCAGGTTGACCGGTTGAGTGGCGGGCACGATCGCGCATATTTTGCCTTGCGGCTTAATGCTGTCGGCCATGTTCTCCCAATGTCCAGCCGTATCGTTCAGACAGAATATGGTGTCGATGGCGTCAATACCGAGTTCCTTAAGCTGTGGGGCAAAAGGTTGCTTATGATCGATGATGTAGTCGGCCCCGTGATCCTTACTCCATTGCGAAGACTCCGGTCTTGAAGACGTTCCGATGACGGTCAATCCGGCAAGCTTGGCGAGCTGAGTGGCGATGGACCCAACGCCTCCTGCCGCGCCGATGATCAGAATCGATTGGCCTTGATTGTCCTTCGCGTTGCGGCTGATCCCCAACCGATGATACAGCCCTTCCCATGCGGTTATCGACGTCAATGGCATCGCCGCGGCCTGCGCAAAGTTCAGGCTTGTCGGCTTCTTCCCCACGATCCGTTCGTCGACCAGATGGAATTCGCTGTAGCAACCCGGCCGCGCGATGTCGCCCGCATAATAGACTTCATCGCCTGGCCGAAACAACGTGCAGTCCGGTCCGACCTGCTCGACGATTCCGGCTGCATCCCAACCGATGATTTTGGGCGTTCCCTTCCCATCATACCCTCCTGCCCGATTTTTGACGTCCGCCGGGTTGACGGATATGGCCATAATCTTGACAAGAATATCTCTCCCTGTCGGGGAAGGTTTGTCGGTCTCCAGGTCCAGGAGACTTTCCTTATCGGATAACGGAAGAGAGCGGTAAAACCCGACACTCTTCATGGTTTGTTGAAGGCTCATTGCATTCTTCCTTTCGAGGTGGGGTATGTTGCAACTGAATTGTACAATGTATAATGAAATTGCATAAGTACGCAGTTTTTTAGTATTTAGTACTAAAAATCATACTATTGGAGTGATTCGGGTTATGGGAGATCGCGAGGGCAAGAATGAACCGTGTGACCAAGCGAGAGATTGCCCGGTAGAAGCCACCTTAAGCGTCATTGGGGGCAAGTGGAAAGGAATTATTCTGTATCATCTGATAGGCGGAACGAAGAGGTTCAATGAATTTCGCCGGCTCTATCCCCGACTTACTCAGTTCATGCTTACCTTGCAACTGCGCGAGCTCGAACGCGATGGGATCATCCACCGGGAAGTATATAAAGTAGTCCCGCCCAAAGTGGAATACTCGCTGACCGAATTCGGTAGAACGCTGGAGCCTATCATTCTTGCCATGAAAGCTTGGGGCGAACAGCTTCACCATGCCAAGGCATCGGTGGAATCGGAGCAAGGGACAGAGATTTGACGAGGAGGAGGAGTCGCGATGAAATTCGATGATTTTATGAAAGAAATCGGAGAAGATACAATAGAGGCGGAAACGATTCGCCAGATTGCACATATGGTATCTGATATTGGGTCTTTAGAATGGAAATTAAAACACATCGCCGAGGAGGTGTAGCATGTTAGCTAGTGTACAACAAGTCGATAATGGATATATAGCCCGTTTCGAGCGTCATCTGAAGCACTCTGTTGAGGAAGTATGGTCCTATTTGACGGAGAATGATCAATTAGCAAAATGGTTTCCTGAGTTACGGGTTGACGACCACCGAGAAGGAGGGACGATTAAGTTTAACATGCAGGACGGTACGTTTCTGGAGATGGAAATCATCGAGCTTAAAGCGTATTCCGTTTTGGAATATACATGGGCCGAAGATTTTGTTCGTTTTGAGCTATATCCAGAGTCTGAGGGGTGTCGGTTGGTTTTAATTGAAAAGATAAATAAGATTACAGCTCATACGCCAAAGGATCTAGCTGGCTGGCATGTATGCTTGGATGTCATTGCCGCTTTGCTGGATGGTAGCGTACTGGAATCGCGTAAGACCGAATGGGAAATCTGGTATGAGAAATACACCCAGTTGATCGAGAACCGTATAGTCGACTAGGTGAAACGTCCAGCAATTTTTTCATGAGTGTACCGAATTGTTCACATTTTTCATCCGACCAATCCTTCAGGAGCGCCCCGATTCGGGCGGTTCTATTTTTTTTGGAATTTGGTGAATTGCGTGGATCTACACATATAGTTTCAATTGCTGAGGAATATTGTGTATTAGAATGTAAGGGGGGATCTCATGTCAGCTCTTCAAGAGAAAGTAATTTCCATCTTGGAAAAGAAAATAAAAATGATTCATAATGGTAAAGAAGCTCTGTACTTGGTGGGGCCCATACAGTTGCCTGTGAACTTAGATGGTGCATCCGTCATGTTTCAATGGTATTGTTGGTTGCAGTGTGAAGAAGTGACCGATCACTTCGAACGAATCATTGACAAGTTATCTTCCATCAATCTAGCTGAAATGCAGCAATCGAGCGTATTGGTGTATGGCGATTTCCAAGATAACGAGGACGCGCTTATTCGGATGCACTCCATCTGCCATACGGGAGATATATTCGGCAGCCAGCGGTGCGATTGCGGGTTCCAACTGGAACAATCCCTGAAGATGATCGCGGAGCATGGGACGGGCGCCTTATTCTATCTAGCCAATCATGAAGGAAGAGGTATCGGTCTATTCAGTAAAGCCATGGCTTATGTCCTTCAAGAGAACGGGTTTGACACCGTGGAGGCCAATTTGAATCTTGGTTTTGTGGATGATGCCCGGAACTACAGTGATGCGATTCAAGTGTTAAAAGTTCTTCGTTCTAAGCCGGTTACGCTGATTACGAATAATCCTAAAAAACTAGACGCCTTGAAAAACTCAGGTATGGATGTAGCGGGGAGAGTTCCGCTGTGGGGCAACGTTTCGGAATTTAATGAAAAGTACTTGCAGACCAAGATCAATCGCTCCGGTCATCTAGCCGCAGGAGGCAGTTGTCCGAATGACTAAGCCTGTGAGTATGAACTTGTCAGTTATCCCCTATCCGGAGAGGTATCCCAATGACAATCGGATCCACAAAAACAGGAATGGAAATTGGTCTCTATACGCTGGGAGATATAGGACACGATCCTCATTCTGGCACAGCGATGAGCGCCCAGCAACGTGTAAAGGAAATAATCGAAGCTGCTAAACTCGCGGACGCGGCTGGACTTGATCTATTCGGGGTTGGCGAACATCACCGGTTAGACTACGCTATATCTTCCCCTGCGGTTGTACTCGCAGCCATTGCCCAGGTGACCCAACATATCAAGCTGGCAAGCGCAACGACCGTGTTAAGCACGGTTGATCCTGTGCGACTGTTCGAGGACTTCGCTACCTTGGATCTGCTCTCAGATGGACGTGCTGAGATCATCGCTGGCCGAGGAGCATTTCTGGAATCGTTCCCACTATTCGGGTATAGTACGGAAGATTATGATTATCTGTTCTCAGAAAATATGGACTTATTCATAAAATTAAACGAATCCGACACGATCTCTTGGAAGGGTCACTTCCGCTCTTCCTTACATGATGCTGAGATTGCACCGCGCCCTGTACAACGTCAGTTGCCGCTATGGGTTGGTGTAGGAGGAACGCCGGAGAGTGCTGCCCGTGCGGGCCGACTAGGTGTTGGGCTTGCCATTGCGATTCTCGGTGGTGATCCCGCGCGATTCAAGCCATTTGTTGAACTGTACCATCAAGTCGGCAACGAGGCAGGACATGCTCGAGAAGAACTTAAGGTAAGTATAACGGGACATGGGTATATCTCGAAAACAACCCAGCAAGCGAAGGACGAATTTTTTCCTTATTATTCGAATTACTGGACATATGTGAATCGGCAGAGAGGGGCTGGATTCCAGCTATCCAGAGCCGAATTTGATCAAATGACAGGGCCCGATACCGCATTATTCGTAGGAAGCCCTCAACAAATCACCGAGAAAATTCTTCGTCAATACGAGCTGTTCGGGCATCAGCGTTTCATTGCCCAGATCGACATTGGCGGTGTACCGTTCAAGAAAGTAGCAGCCAGCATAGAGCTGTTAGCTACGGAAGTGGCCCCAATTATCCGGAAAGCAACGAGTAAGTGAGATGTGGGGTAGAGAATTCAGAGGAGGCAAACTCCAAGTCAATTGAGACTTGGAGTTTATTATTTGCATGGATGGAGTGGCTCTCATGTGGGATCCTGCTGAGATCGCCACCACATTTTTTAGACCGTGTTCCTGTTATTACCAACATCCCAACCCATTCCGTCTTATTATTGTCGCCCAATAAAATGTTACAATAGGGTACGTTCGTTCACATTAATAATTAGGAGCATAACAAGTGCAGTCACATCCAATCTACTTCTTACGTATAACAGGTCTTTTAGATGGTATATCATTATTAGTCTTACTTAGTATCGCAATGCCTTTGAAATATGTATGGGGGATAGACAAATCCGTAACGATTGTAGGAAGCATTCACGGTGGGATTTTTATTCTATATACACTTGCGATACTATATGCTGCATTGCGATTGAAGTGGAGCCTGCTTTGGTCTGCAGCAGCACTATGCGCAGCTTTTGTACCACTCGGCAACTTTTTGCTGGACGGGAAGCTGAAGAAAGCGCAGGCCAAATATCGTGTAAAGCCTTTCAACTATGCCCTGCTCGTGTACAGTATCGTGTTCTTTTCTTTCTTTGATTTATTCTCACAACTGCCGGTCATGAGTACATTCGCGACATCCATTGGTGCTAGTTCGTTTCTTGCAGGTTTTGTAATTGGGCTGTATTCGTTATCCAATACGTTAGGCAATATTGTATCTGGTATTATGACGGATAAGGTCGGGCCTTTCAAAATGCTAATGGTCGGATTGCTTCTAACAAGCGGCGCTCTGCTGCTTTATCATTTCGTCGATCAACCTTTCTTATTAATACTCGTTCGCCTCATACATGGTTTTGTCGCCGGATTAATTGTTCCAGCTGCGTTTACATTCTCTGCGAATACTACGGTAAACGAGCAACAAGGCCAAAAAGTAGCCTTCATCGGTACATTTGTGGGACTAGCCGCCATTATCGGCCCTGCTTTCAGCGGCATTATGGCAAGCAAAACCTCCGTACCAACTGTCTTAACTTACGTAGCTCTATTAGGGTTTTTACTTGCGATCCTGTCTGCCCTTTTTCTCAGCAAGTACAAGCCCTCGAAGAAAGAGAAGAACGATGCTGTCCTACCATCTTCAGGGTCGATTTTCAATGCGGGTGTAATAAAAGCTTATTTGGGTGCTTTTATCTTAATGTTCTCTCAAGGCGTGATTGCTTATTTGTTACCCCTGCATGTTCTGACACTTGGCTATGATTCGAAAATTAGCGGCACATTAATGAGCACGTTTGGGATCATTGCTATTCTGATCTTTGTACTTCCGACTAGTCGTATATTCGATTATGTTGCCCCGTCAAGAACGATGGCGATCGGAATTGCTTTAATGGGAGTAAGCCAGCTTCTGATTAGCCAATCAACGGCGACAATAGCACTTTACTTCGTGTTAGGTCTATATGGAGTGGGTTTCGCCTTCTTATTCCCCTCTATTAATACGTTACTCATTAAAGCTACATCAGTAGAGATGCGCGGGAAAGCGTATGGTTACTTTTACGCCTTCTTCTCTCTAGGTGTTGTTGCAGGCTCTTCCGTGTTAGGCTGGCTGCCCTTTACCATTATCCAAAAGTTTATATTCACAGGAATCTTTCTGCTACTATGTGCTGCTTTCGTCGCCTTCAACAAGCAAAGAAATCGCCTGTTGAACAATGGTTCTTAGTACCCGCCCTGGTGCTCCTTCTTCACCAGCTTGTCTTTCTGTTACTCTGATCGCTTCCAAGCCAATGGTTTTCATTTGATATTTGTGATAGTATTTAGACCACCGAGCCAAGTGCAATGTAGACAAAGTGATATACAAGCAATCATGTAGTTAAATGGAACGAACCAATAAGAAGCGATGAGCGCAGTCATGAGGACTAGGCTTGTTGCTTTTTTTGAAAAAACTTGCTGAGTAGGAGGGAATGTAAGTGGAGATAGGAATAAGCACGTTTGTAGAAACATCGCCGGACGTCATTACTGGTGAGGTGATGAGTCATGCACAACGATTGCGTGAAGTTGTCGAAGAAATTGTCCTTGCCGACCAGGTAGGTCTGGATGTATTTGGCGTGGGCGAGCATCATCGTAAAGATTTTGCGGCGTCCTCTCCTGCTGTCTTGCTGGCTGCGGCTGCGCCACAGACGAAGCGGATTAGGTTGACTAGCGCGGTCACGGTGCTTTCTTCTGCCGATCCCGTGCGTGTTTACCAGGATTTTGCTACACTCGACGGAATCTCGAATGGACGCGCGGAGATTATGGCGGGCCGGGGGTCCTTTATCGAATCGTTCCCGCTATTCGGCTATGATTTGAATGACTACAATGAACTGTTCGATGAGAAGCTGGAGTTGCTATTGAAAATACGGGAGTCTGAGAAAGTAACCTGGAGCGGTGTGCATCGTCCGGCGATTGACAATCTGGGTGTGTATCCGCGTTCCGTTCAGACGCCATTGCCGGTATGGATTGGCAGCGGAGGCAATTCGGAATCCGTTGTCCGTGCGGGCTTGCTCGGATTGCCGCTTGTGCTGGCGATTATTGGAGGCAGTCCTGTGCAGTTCGCACCACTCGTACAGCTCTATAAGAGAGCGGCCGCTCATGCAGGTCATGATGCATCGCAGTTGCCGGTTGCCTCGCACTCGCACGGGTTCATTGCGGAGAATACCCAGCTAGCGGCCGAGAAGTTCTTTCCTTCCACCCAGGCTACTATGAATGCGCTTGGACGGGAGCGGGGATGGGGGCATTACGACCGTTCCAGCTATGATGCCGCACGCAGCTTCGAGGGAGCATTGTACGTAGGCGATCCTGAGACCGTTGCTCTGAAGATCATTCATCTGCGCAAACAAGTAGGCATCACACGTTTTATGCTGCATGTACCGCTTGGCACGATGCCTCATGAGGATGTAATGCGAGCCATTGAGCTGCTCGGTACAGAAGTGGCGCCGCGGGTTCGAGAGGAAATAGCTAGATGGGAAGCCGCGGGTGAGGCGGAGTAGTCTGTGGAGGATGGAAGAGGAGAGGCCCGATTAGCTCGTATAGGAGCTAATGCGGGCCTCTTCGATTATTTCACAGCTCGGGGTAATGTCACGCCTTGCTCTCGACAAGTCCCATATGCGATTGAAGTGACCACGGATCGATGTCATCGCCGTTGCGTTGGATGCGGTATTCGAGCGAAACCCGAAGTCGATCTTCCGTTTCGTTATGAAGTGCCTTGTGCACCGTCGTGCTGTGGAACATCAAGAAATCCCCCAGTTGGAAATCGGACGATAACCAGCGCAACCCACTCTGGTCGGTCACTTCTTCTGGAATGCCGAATCCGCCCGTGCCGACCATCTTCACATGCTCCAGAACGCCGAGATGGTTTGAACCTTCCAGTAAGGCAAGTCCGCCCAACTCCCGTGGGCAATTCCCTGTCGGAATCCAGTTCGTATATGTCTCGGCCGTTCCCTTGATATAGAACAAATCTTGATGCGAGGGCGTCGTTTGCGCGTAGCTCTTGGGCGTAGTAACCCGGCCGATCCGCCGACGGTGCTCCAGCACCTCGCTTTCCAGCAATCCGGAATAGAGCAGCATCAGCACGGGATTGCGGCCGAAGGCGTTTAAGCTCGGCAGCTCCAGAATTTCCCGGTAAAGCGGGCTGGTCTCGAACTTTCCGTTCAGTTCCGTCGATCCGCTATGAATCCCGTCGATGGGATCAGTACCTTCCCGGATCAAGCCGTACGGTTCGCACAATCGCAGCATATCGCCGCGAATTTGCAGTAGCGCTTCCTTGTCTAGGATGCCGCGAAAAAACAAATACCCCTTTTCCTTCAGCCGCTCCCGCAAGACCGGAACGTTGTTCAGCCGTGGGTTGGACTCCTCGAATTCATGCAATGTAGTTGTTGTCATCTTGCTCACCTCACTATAGAATTTGCGAATTACAAACGATATAATTGATTGTAATACGCCTTCAGGCCTGTTGTATTTAGATTTTGTAATACACTATTTATAAATTACAAACATAGGGGTATTCCGAATGAAACGAAGCAGAACCATGTCTTGGAACGCGTTCTACCCGGTCATTACGTTCGCCAACCGATTGGTGTGTACACCGGGATTCGCATTCGGTCCGCGTGTCATTGAATACTACCAGTTCATCTATGTGGCTAGCGGATTCGGGCGTGTGCACATTCAAGACAGGCATTACGAAGCGGGACCCGGTGATCTGTTCCACTATGGGTCGGATATTGCGCATTACTTCTGTGCGGATGAGAACAGCCCGTTCGTCCTATACGGCATTCATTACATGCTGAACGGCACACTCCCCGAGAACGGTAAGATGCACTCGACAGGCGCTACTACACTAGTGCAGGATACTCTTTATAAGGTGGAACGGCCTAATCGGCTATCGATTGGCGACGCCGGGAGTGGTTTGGAAATTCCGGAGCATTGGAACGATGGGGCTACCTGGATCGAAGCGTATTTTCGCCGTTTGGTGGATCAGTGGAACAAGGAGGAGATTAGCGCACACTTGCTGAATCGGTCGCTGTTCACACAATTCATGCTGGAGTTGAAGGAGCGTTACACAAGCCAAGGGCAGGTTGTGTCGTCGCGGCAGACGATGAGCGGGGTCATGGAAGGACTGAAGCGGAACGCGGCCATGCCGTACGACCGGAACTGGTTGAAGGAGTGGACGCTGTATCACGAGAATTACGCATCGCGGCTATTCCATCAGCAATTCGGGCTATCCCCGCATCGGTACTTCATGGAGCAGAAGATCCAACTGGCGAAGGAGCTTCTGGCGGAGACGGACCATACGGTCGGAGAAATCGCCGATCAGCTTCACATGAGCTCGATTCACTACTTTTCTCTCTTCTTCAAGCAGTGCACCGGCTACGCACCAAGCGACTACCGGAAGTTGCGCCGCAATATTTGACTCTATTCAGAGGAACATAACAAAAGCCGGGTCGATTCCGCATTCCGCGGATCTCCCGGCTTTCCTGGCTTACTGCCCCATTCGTGTCAAAGCGCCTTCGAACGATACGTCCACCCGGTTGTCCCCGGTCAAGTAGCGCCAGAACTTGGCGATCTGAATCTGGTTCACGCGGCTCTCTTCGCCAGCCCACGCATGATGGCCGGATCGTTGAAAGTACGTGTGCAGCTCCGGATCGGTGTAGCCTTCCGTGTTGAACAGTCCACGCTGCTCCTGGCCAGGCCGCAAGCGGAGCTTGAAGACGTAGCGTGTCGCATCCGTGAAGTTCGGCTGGGCGCAATGCCAGATGGCATGGTGCATGAACGCGATGGTACCGGCCTTGGAGACGAGGCGGCGCTGGCCGACAATGTTCTTGTAGCGGCTGATGCTGCCATTGCTGACCCGGCGAAGGTGAGAGCCTGGCAGCACGAGTGTCGGCCCCATCTCGTCTGGTGTATCGTGCGCGAAGTAGAACGCCTGGATGTCGTAGCCGAACGGTCGCGTATCGATCACGGAATCGGCGTGGTACCCTTGCCCCTTATGATTATGCGCCTTCACGATGTGCAGATGTGAATGGTCATATACTGGGCTTGTGCCGACGAAACTTTGTAACGCACCCTTGACCTGAGGCAGGTTGAAGATTTCCTGAATCACAGCCGACTCGAACCAATACTTGCCGGTGCCGTTCTCATACTTGCGCATCTCCGCAGCAGCTTGCTCGTTATAGGCCTGCGGAACGATGTCGGGTACGATGAGAAACCCATTCACAGCAAACTCCGCCATTTGCCGTGCCGTCAGAAGATGATGCCGCTCCACTTGTCCGCTCATATCAACGCCACCTTTCTTTCCAGCACATACTCGTAAGTCAGATGGCCTTGCTCGAATTCAAATCCCGTCCGGAAGATCGGCATGGACGGCAGCTGGATCACATTCCAGCCTTCCCGCATCGCGTCCAACACCGACTCGTACATCGGCACGTCCTCGTCTCCCGTCTGCATCTGCAATTCGCCCTTCGGTTTGGTGCTGTCGTAGAGTGCCCAGGCGACCGTTCTCGCTTCCAAATCCGGCGAAGACAGGTGCAAGATCAATATTTGCTGGCGCATTTCACTCATCGCTGTGTCATCCTCTCGCATACTCGTGATTATTGTATTAGCTGTTCTTCGTTATTTTAGTATGGAGCAGCACGTTTGTGGATGTACAATCATAGCGTGCATTTGCACAATCCTAACGCTTTTATCGAAAATGACCGTGCTCTTGAACAAACGATAGGATTGATCTATAATGTGCTGCATGTAGTCGGTTATAGGAGTGAGCTAGAATGAGTACAGCCAACCGTGGCATTAACATAGGGCCTCCCCGGTTCAAGATAGCCGTTCACTCGATCGTCTGGTTAGCCAAGAGCGGCGACATCTTATCGAGTGCGAGTATAGCATGTCAGGTCGATTCACATGCAACGTTCATGCGCCGAGTGATGCAGCAATTAGCGACCGCAGGGATCGTAGATTCCAAGGGTGGCCGTGAGGGAGGGTATTTCTTGCGAATCCCTACGGATCGGATTACATTAGGTGATATATACGCTGCAGTCAGCGCGGTGCCATCGGAACCTGAGATTGAATTGGACTGTGGGGAGGCTGGAAAACAGCTGGATTTGGAGTTAGAGAAGATTCTTCATGAAGCGGAACAACGTACAATTGAGTATTTGCGGGAATACACGATTGCGGATGTTATGAATCGTGTCGATTTCTTTGTGACTTAATATTTTTTCAAAGGGCTAGACAAACGATTTCAAAACGACTATTATGTGCTTAAGTCAGTTGCAGTTAATTCTGCGCTTTATTTTTGGGACCACACTACTTCTAAGTTTAACAAAAGGGGAAAAACTATTATGGCAAATGTACTATTCGTTAAAGCAAATGATCGCCCTGTAGAGCAGGCGGTAAGCGTTAAGATGTATGAAGCGTTTCTTCACACTTATAAAGAAACGCATCCTTCCGATGTCATCACGGAGCTCGATCTGTATGATGCAGAGCTTCCTTATTATGGGAACGACGCGATTACAGGAACTTATAAGCTGAGCCAGGGTTACGACCTTACGGAGGCAGAGAAGAGTGCTGCGACGATTGTGAATCGTTATTTGGATCAATTCCTTGCGGCAGACAAAGTCGTATTCGCCTTTCCGCTCTGGAACTTCACGGCTCCCGCACCGCTGATCAATTATATTGCTTACATTACTCAAGTCGGGAAGACGTTCAAATATACAGCTCAAGGCCCGGTGGGTCTGGCGGGCGATAAAAAAGTAGTATTGTTGAATGCTCGTGGAGGGATTTATTCCGTGGAGCCTATGTCAGCCATTGAATCCGCGATAACACCATTAAAGGCCACTCTTGGGTTGTTCGGCATTCAGCCTATAGATGTCATTATTGAAGGCCACAATCAATTCAAGGATCGTGCGGAAGCAATCATTTCCGCAGGCTTGGAAGAAACAGCAAAAGTAGCTGCTGGCTTCTAAACGAGAAACGTTCCCTGTAGGCGTAACACCAGAGGCCATCATCTATTAACAAACAACCCTCGATTCCAATTACTTGGATTCGGGGGTTGTTCTGTGTAAACGGTTGCTAGTCCTTCTCTCGGTCCAGATTTAATGGTGCCCATTTTCTGCGTGCTGAGAGATGTCGCTTTAGACTTTGACTTTGTATTGCTTTCAGAACCTTTAAACGCTGATCGGCAATCTTGAACACCCTATCATGGGATCGTCGCTCAACAGATAAAATGTAAACGATCCGAAGAATGTCTACAGTCTCATTCGTTAAACGAAAAATGATACGGATTCCCGCGTCGCGCAGTTTGATCTCCTTACAACCAGCCAACTTGGTACTGGAATGATTGCTAAGCTTTTTTCCGACTTCATCTGCCCGATAGACGAGTTCATCAATTGCCGCATTGACAATGCGTAATAGGGAGTTGTCTATTTGAAGGTATTCTTTCTCCGCGTCCGCATCGAAGCGAACGTCAAAGCGCTCTGTCTTCATTGTTGTTCACGACGAATATCTTTCCAAGATTTCGCTCTTGCTGGGCTTTGCTCGACTCGTTCAATTCGCTGAAGTAGAATGCGTTCTTCTTCTTGCTGTTCTAATTGAGTGAGACGCTTATATAAATCCTCAAATAAATGGTAGCCAATTAAAACAGACTCGACATTTCCATTATCGGTGATATATTGTGGCTCCTGTTGCGCCTTCTTGCGAAGCTCGCCAAATCGTTTCGATGCATCAGTGGAGGTAATCAATTGATCCACATTAAATGTTGGTTTAGACATAGAAATTCCCATCCTTCAATACCCCGTTTCTACCAAAGTATATTCAAATGCAATCTCTATTATACCATAACGATCCGTATGATGTTACGGATTACTATGGGATGATGCCCACTTACTCTACTGGTTCACCAGTATAAAACACTTTGGAGTGGAGCAAGTCCAGAGCACGATCGATTTCTTCCAACTCTTCTTCGGAAGCAGATTTGATCCGTTGCAGGAAGCGGGTCGCTATGGAAGCAAAGGCTTCGTCCATCATGGCTTGCCCTTGAGGGGAAAGACGAATAAATTGCTTTCTGCGATCTTCGCTAACGGCAAATTTTTCACATAGATTTTTTTCGCTTAGTTTTCTCAGTTCACGACTTGCGTTCGGCATGGACATATGCTGACAATCACTTATTTGACTAAGGGTAACGGGCTGACTAACCGCGATATATTCCAGCATACTATATTGGACAGGGGTGATAGCATCGAATTTAACGTCTTTGGTAAGCTCATGCGTCACTTGATGAACAGCGGTAGTAAAAGTCACGAATTTGTGAAAAAAAGTGGTTTGGTCCACAGGGATCACCTCATAAGTCACCATAACAAAACAATTATCAAAATACAATTATCATTTGACAACTAAAAATAAAGTGTGGTACGATTTACTTATCAAATGATAAGTAAAGAGGTGGCATAGTGAAAACACTCGTTATATATACGCATCCTAATCATCAGAGCCTAAGTTATGCATTTTTGCAAAAAGTTATCCAAGGAAGCAGTGAGAACCCCCATATAACGGACGTCCAGGTGTTGGATCTGTATGAGGAGGCGTTCAATCCGGTCCTGATCTTCAATGAGAAGAAACGCAGAAGGGATATGCATGCTGACCCCCAGCTTGAGAAGTATCGGGAGCAGATTAAGTGGGCCGATAAGATTGTGTTCGTCTATCCGATCTGGTGGGGACGGCCTCCCGCTATGCTTATGGGGTATATTGACCAAATGTTCGCTTCTAACTTTGMCTACAAGGATAACGGCGGGCTTCTGCCAGAAGGTCTGTTGAAAGGGAAGTCGGTTGTATGCATCTCCACGATGAAGGGGCCGGCGTATTATCCGTTGTACTGGTTGAATAATGCACACAAAGTGTTAATGAGGAAAGCCTTATTCAATTACGTGGGTATCAAAAATGTGAAATTTTTCGAATTTGGGAGTATGGAGAGTCCAAAGGGAAGGCACGACCAGAAATTAGCTAAAGTCTATCGTTACTTCCGATTAATTAATGCCTGATGCTCAGCGGGGACATGGTTTTACTTCGGGATTTGTGATAGTATTTAAGATTAAATCGAACGAAGGACGTGAATGACCCTGATCACCATTACTATTCCAACACCGGATGTTTCCATTGCCAAACAAGTTGCTCCTGAGCTTAGTCATATTTATGGGTTTACTGATTTTCACCTGATTCCTAGAGATAAGGGTGGGATCTTCATGCTCTACAACCAAAGTGATGAGTTGCTGTTTGTCGGCAAGGCCAGGAAACTAAGACCAAGAATCAAGAAGCATTTCGAAGACACCGTGTCCCCCATGATCAACCATCGCAACGAAGTAACCAAAATTGATGTTTGTATTGTGGAAGACCCCGTGGACCGAGAAATTTATGAGACCTACATCATTAATAGCTTGAAGGCCAAATACAACATTGATAAAGTGCTATACAAATAGATGTTAGGGGAATAGGGTGCCGGATGCGGAAAACCGTACTTCCGGTTCTATAGAGGGGGAGCCATGCAAATGGTTCCCCTTTCGCTTAACCACCAAGGACCGTCCGGGAACCGGACGGTTTTTTTTCTTGCTTAAGATCTTATAAGAAACTCTTGAAAATATAGAAATTTAATCGATTTTGGAATGCTACTATTTAAATAAATACAGCAGAGGTGATGATATGCAAACGAAAATGACAGCGGAAGCCATTCCCCTCCCCCAAAAGTGGAGATCTTTGATAAGAACGATACGCAAATATAAAGTGATGTATGCTCTTTTATTCCCCGCACTGATATATTTCGCCATATTCAAGTACATTCCTATGGCGGGAATCATCATTGCTTTTAAAAACTACAACATGGTGCTGGGACTATGGGATAGCCCATGGGTGGGACTGAAAAATTTTAAAGATTTTATGAATGGGGTTTATTTCTGGGACATTATGAGGAATACGATTCTCATATCTCTATACAAGCTTTTGTTCGGCTTCTCTGCTCCCATCGTACTTGCTTTGCTTCTTAATGAAGTGTATGTCCAATGGTTTAAGAAAACCGTTCAAACGATCACTTATTTGGCCCATTTTCTGTCATGGGTCATTGTGTATGGGCTGATGGTGGCCTTGTTGGCACCGGGGGATGGGCTGGTTAACATGATTTTGAAGGATTATGGGTTCCAACCCATCTCCTTTCTGACGGAGCCTGCCTGGAGCAGACTGATTATCATTTTATCTGAAATATGGAAGGATATCGGCTGGGGAGCGATTTTGTACCTTGCAGCATTGGCGGGAATCGATCCGAGCTTATATGAGGCTGCCCGAATTGATGGCGCTTCCAAGTCGAGACAGCTTTGGCATGTTACGTTGCCCGGCATTCGAGGGGTCATCATTCTGATGCTAATTCTGAAATTAAGCCATATTCTGGATGCGGGTTTTGACCAAATATACATGTTTGCCAATACCTTTAACCAGGAGAAGATCGACATTATCGATACATGGGTGTACCGCGAAGGGTTGGAACGGCTTAAGGTGGGGCTGGCTACTGCAGTAGGATTGTTTAAAGCTGTTATCGGATTTGTTTTAGTGTTGGCTGCGAATAAGCTTGCCAAGAAATTCGATGGGCAAATTTGGTGAGGTGGTATTCAAGATGATAAACCTGACATTCGGGGAAAAAGCATTACAAGCAGCCGTTTATTCCATTCTTATCTTGCTATCCATAATCTGTTTGTTCCCTTTCTTATATGTAGTTGCTGTTTCAGTGACTCCTGAAGCGGAAGTGATAAGAAGAGGAATCGTTATTATACCTGAAACCTTTACATTAACAGCCTATAAACAAGTCTTTTTTTCTCATGGCATCGGGCAGGCCTATAAGATTACGTTGTTCCGAACGATTGTAGGCACTGCGCTTAACGTGGTTTTTACGATAATAGCCGCTTACCCGTTATCCAAAAAATATTTGCCAGGCCGCAGCTCATTCTTGTTATTCATTGTCTTTACCATGATGTTCGGGGGAGGATTAATTCCAACGTATTTGTTGATCCGCTCTCTGGGATTGCTAAACTCCCCGTGGGTATTAATTATTCCGGGTTTAATCAGCGCCTTTAATCTGGTGATCATTAAAGGCTTCTTCGAGCAATTGCCTGCTGAAATCGAAGAATCGGCCAGGGTAGACGGCGCAAGTGAACTCCAGTCGCTGTGGAAGATCATCCTCCCTCTATCTTTGCCCGTAGTAGCGACGATTTCCTTGTTCTACGCAGTTGGGCATTGGAACAGTTATTTCGACGCGATTGTTTATATTAATGATTCGAACTTAATGCCTCTTCAGGTGGTCTTGCGCAACATCCTGCTTAATGTAGCAGCCCAAAGCGCCGACTCGCTCGCCAATTCGGGAACGGTTAGCACATTCGCTGTACAGATGGCCGCAGTAGTCGTGACGACACTTCCCATATTGTTCGTTTATCCATTTTTGCAGAAGCATTTTACCAAAGGCGTTCTATTGGGATCCATTAAGGGGTAGCAAGCCATTTTTTTCATTGGTTATTACGGTGTTCTACCGTTATGATAATACTCAAAAGGAGAGGTCAACATGCAACACAATAAAAGGATATTGTCCGTCCTGGCTGCCACCCTTATATTGGGGTCGGTATTGGCAGGCTGCGGAGGAAAACAAGAAGGTACACCGACAGCTTCGAGCAGCCCTCAAGCTCAGTCCAACAAGTTTGCGAACAAAATGAAAATCTCGATGTTTAACCAGGGCACCTTCAACGCTGCGGCTCCGATCCCTCCCCGTGAAGAAGATGTCCAACGCCAAATGCTGGAAAAAGCAGTGAATATCGACTTGGATATGATCATTCCTCAGGCGGGACAAGCGACGACCAAATTGAATACGCTCATTGCTGGCGGGGATATTCCGGATCTGATCTTCTTGAAGAGCCGGGCCGATCTCGCGCAATATTATGACCAAGGCGTTCTTGCGGATTTGACTCCATACCTGGATCAATTCCCCGAATTGAAGAAGCGTTTTGGTAAAGACTCCTGGGAGGCGATGTCCTATCAAGGGAAAACGATTGCAGTTCCAGGTTATGATAATGTAAACGGTATCAGTCGAAGCTTCTTCATCCGCAACGATTGGCTGAAAAAGCTGAATATGAAAGTGCCGACAACCCCTGACGAGCTGTTCGAAGTGATGAAAGCTTTTACGGATAAAGACCCGGACGGAAACGGCAAAAACGATACGTACGGATTCATAGGCGGTATGAATAAAGAAGGCAATCTGCAAACCTACGGCTTCGATAGCTTGATGTGGATGTTTGGCGTCAATCCTCCTTCAGCCATTGAAGTGAAAGACAATAAACCTGTGTTCCTTTTTATCGATCCCAAAATGAAGGAAGCGCTCGCTTACATCAATAAAATGATGGCAGCCAAAGTTGTGGACCCGGACTGGGTGACGATGAATACGCCTGATGYGTTGGACCAAAAGTTGTTTAAGGGTAAAGTTGGCTTCATGATCAGAGATGCCCGCAGGCTGGAACCGGATTATCAGCAGAAAATGAAAGAAATCGGCGGAGAGGTGCCGGAATGGATCGTCATTCCTCCAATGAAAGGACCTTACGGCGATCAAATTGTTGAGAAAAAATCGTTCCAAGGCAATTCATGGGCCATTTCCAAAAAAGCGGACAAGGAAAAAATCATTCGGATCTTGTCTATGCTGGAATATCTCTTTACAGACAAAGAAGCATACCCGAATTTCGCATATGGAATTAAAGGGATTCATTGGGATCTGGTGGACGGCAAGGTCAAAAATAAAACCTCTGAATTATCGGCTGCAATGAAAGATAAGTATTCATGGGTCGATCATTATAGAATGCCACGCCGTGGCGATGATGCCGAGTACTTCAGCTTCCAGAATCCGAAGACGGCAGAAGCATTTACGAACAACCAGCAATATGTGGGTCTTACTTTACCCGGAAATTTATTGACTGCAGACCCGAGCGATACATTGGCAGCTGACCGCCAACGTTTCATTAATGAAAGCTTGGTCAAATTCATGACGGGCAAGGACCCTCTTTCCGAGTGGGATAATTTCCTCAAAACGTTGGATACCAAGTTTGAAATGCAGAAATACAAGGATACAGCAATCAAACAATTTAAAGAAGCAGGCCTAATCAAGTAAATAAACGAAGAGAGTGGCGATAAGTAGCCCCTCTCTTTGTTGTTCTATGCTATTCTTTGTTTAATCAGATATATGAGGAAGATGACCGATGCGAAGAAGAATCAGCTTGCCTTTGAAATTATTTCTTCTATGTTTTGCCTTTGTTCTAAGCTGCATTATCTTGATAAGCCAATTATCCTATCGATATGTTCAAAAGGAAATAAGAACTAACGATGCCTATTACACAAACCAGATTCTGGCCAAGGTCGACCAGTATTTGACGGTAAATTTCTCATCCTTTCAGACGATCTTGTTCTCGGTCGAAACGTCGGTGAAGGCCAACATTAACAATATGGAAGTGATTAGAAAGCAATTAAGGGAACTGTATGAGCTCAATAGCAATTATGTCAGTAACATTTACCTGATCAAAAGCGATTTATCTATCCTAGGCGGAAGTACGCCTACCCGAATTTTCGATGAACCGTTGCCAGACAGAGAACCTTTGTTCGAAGCGGCAGACAAGAACAGATGGACTACAATCGTCAGTGAACCTTATAAATCGAAGTATTCTGGCTGGACGGTTACGATGGTCCGATATCTGAACGGCTCCCCGGTTCCTATGGCCATAGCTGTAGATTTGGACCTTAAAGCGATTGAGGAAACGTTATTCAAAATTAATAAAAAAGAACAAATGAATTTGGCCCTGATCACCCCTTCGGGTAAAATCATTACCGGATTTTCTGAAAATAAAGGACCACTGGATGTTCAAGACCATACTTTCTCAATCGGGGAAACGTCGGCGGAACAAATTCTTGATGCCAGCGGAACAAGCCTTCAACTGCATACCAAAGAAGGCAAACCAGTCACCATTCTGAAGCAGCCGACGGAAAAATTCAATTGGTTTATCCTCTCGATTAACGATGAATCG
>NZ_JBFUIX010000043.1:0-56015 GCF_056401635.1 Paenibacillus sp. P4_E11
ATGGTGGACCGTTCGTACGACATTCGGAATATATCCTTGTGCCGAAACGCCTTGTGGTTCCGGTTCCACCAACGGTCGATTTGGCGGAAGCGTCAACCGTCGGGTTAGGCGTTATTGCGATGCATGCGCTCCGATTGTCAAGGTTGCAGTTCGGCGAAACCGCTGTCATTGTCGGGCTTGGGATTGTGGGCCAATTGATGGCGCGAATCGCAGCCGCAGCCGGATTTCATGTGATAGCCGTCGATTTGTTGCCCGAGCGCAGGGCAGCGCTGGAATCGACGCCTTACGTCACCGTTTGCAACAGTTCGGATGACGTTCGGGAAGCGGTCAACACCATGACAATGAGAATCGGTGCGGATGCCGTGTTCCATTGCATCGGAGGAAAGCAGAAGGAATTGCTGGATCTGAGTTTTTCATGGATACGGGACAGAGGGAAAATCGTCATTGTTGGCGACTTGCAGACCGAAATTAACCGATCCTCCATGTTCCGGAAGGAAGCCCAATTGATAGTGTCTCGTGCAGGCGGACCGGGGCGGTACGATTCAACATATGAGAACGAGGGTTTCGATTATCCGGTCGGATACGTGAGGTGGACGGAAGGGCGTAATATGTATGCCTATCTCCGCATGCTTGAGCAGAAACAAGTCCGCATAAATGCGCTCATGGAGCAGTTTCCATTGGAGAACGCTTCCAGGATATATGAACGGTACCAAGAAGATGCAGGCGGTCTTATTGGAGCTGTACTCCGCTATTAAATCGCTAGCATCCATGAGTTGAATAATCACAGAATGGGAAGAAGGAATCTGGTCTTGAACGACTTGCATACCGAGGACAAAGGGATCATTTCCTACGAACTGTCCAATCTAGATTCGTTTGTTCATAATATATCCATTAGCAGGGCGGTATTCCACAAGGAGCCATCCGGTAGAACACTTGCTTACGCCACGTTGTCAGGTATTCCAGCCAAGCTGCTGGTCATCGACATGGAGACGGAAACCGTAATCAAGCAGGTAGTTGTCGAGGATACGGTTGGCGGTACTTATCACAAGGGCGAACATCTCAGAGGACTTGCCGTTCAGCCCGACGGAACCGTATATGTAGCTGGTACACCAGCGAATCTGTTTAGATATGTTCCTGGTGAAGACAAAGTACATTTTGTCACGGGCTTGCCGGGTTCCGTCGTCTTTGATTTAAAGAATGGACCGGAGGGATTACTTGTCGGCGGAACCTATAGCCGAAACGAGGTATTCGAGTTTAATACAAGGACCAACGAGTTGATCAACTTGGGCCGAGCTACTTCAGACCAGTTTTATGCGTATTCCGTCGCCTACGACGAGCATAGAAACGATTATTATTTCGGAATCGGAGCCCATGCTAAGCTAATTCGTTTCAATAGAAATTCGGGTGAGAAGACGGAAATTCAACTTCCCGATAAATTTTCTTCAGCTCAATTTGTATGGGATATGAGGGTCGTTGAGGATAAGTTGTTCATGAGGCTAACCCCTGGAGCGACGGTTGCTATGGATTTGGAGACCGGTGAATTTGACGTGACGGAGGCGGAACTATCTTCAAGGCTTATTTCTCCCAAGTCTCCCGATCTGAACAAGGCCTACTTCACCGTCTCTTCCAAGCTCGGTTACTATGATTTCGATACGAGTCAATACGTCATGCTTGCTGCAGAAACATTCATGGATGTAAAGGGACTATCGTTCGCCCGGCTTAACGATCCAGAGTTTCCCGGACATTCTCTGGTCGGGATAACGCGAGCAGGGATTTTCAAATACAATCCGGCGACGGGGAACATCAAAAATGTCGATTTGCCTATAGATGGAGAACCGAGCGGCTTGCACACAGCGGCCAAAGGAAACGACGGGAGAATTCACACGAGCGCTTTTGTGGTCGGCGGCAATGCGATCTATGATCCTGTGACAGGTGATAGAGTACAATATTCCAACCAGACGGTAGGAGTAGGTCAGACGGTCCCTGGCACACAAACCGACAGGGTATACAGCTATAAGGATAAAATCTATTACGTCACCTATACCGGTATGAATGTATACGAATATGATCAGTCCTTGCCATGGGACAGAAAGAATCCGAATCAACCGAACCCCAGGTTCCTGTTCACTGCCTCGGACGTAGGCCTTCAAGATCGAGGACTTGCAGGGGTGATTATGTCGGAGGAAGGTAAGTTGATTATTGGCACAGTGCCCAAATACGGCTACCTCGGCGGAGCGCTTGTGATCTACGATCTAGAGACGCATGAGCGTGAAGTATTCTTGAACGTGATCGACCAGCAGAGCGTTACGGCTATCACGCATAAGGACGGATTTATATATGGCGGGTCGAACATTTGGGGAGGTCTAGGTGCAATTCCTACAGAGACTGAAGCGAAGCTGTTCATCTGGGACGTTGAGAAGAAAAAGAAAGTATTTGAAATGGTTCCTGTCCCTGGAAAGAGAGGGATTACTGAATTAATTGTCGGGCCGGACGGCATGATCTGGGGCTCAGCGGAGGGTGATCTGTTCCTATTTGATCCAGTGAGCAGGCAGGTCGTGCATAAGCAAAATCTCGTCTCGCGATCGTATAGCAGTGCGGTGTGGCGGGATGCTCAGTTTGAAGTGGGGACGGATGGTAATGTGTATGGTGTGCAGGCCAACGAGTTTTTTGTCATTGATGCGGCAACCAAGCAGAAGCAAGTCATTCGAAAGGCCGGCAAAACCAACCGGATTGCCCAAGACGACTTCGGACATTTTTATTTGACGGAGGAGACGAATCTGCTCAAGCTTTCCATTCCCGGGTTGATTGCCCGTCCGATTGGGGCGCGCCTGCACGTTTCGCCGACGAACCTGAGAAGCAACGAAACTGCGTGTGTTGCGATTACAGGCCTGCTGGAGAAAGGACGCACCGTCCAAAAGATGGAGAGAAGAAATCCACGATTCGTGAGCAGCAATCCGTCCGTTATCAGCTTCGAAGGGGGGGAGCTCGTTGCCCATAATCCGGGAACCGCTGAGATCTGGGCTGTGGTCGTTATCGATGGAATTCAGCTTGAAACGAACTATGTAAAGATTATAGTAACGATATAAATGAAAATCAAATCTGTAGTGGGAGGGTTTTAAATGAAATCGAAAAAACTAAATCAAATCGTCGCCTTGACAGTAACATCCGCTTTGATGCTTGCAGCTTGCGGCAAAAGCGAAGAGAAACCTTCAACAACGCCAATTACGGGAACAGGTACAACAGCGCCAACTGGAACGAAAGAAAAACTTTCGCTCAGCTTCATGGTATTAGCACCTGCAAATAAAAATTTGCCATCGGACAAAAGTAAAGATGTTATTCTTACGAAAATTCAAGAAAAATTTAACGTGGATTTGAAAATCGATTATATTTCAAACTTGAACGACTTTCAAACGAAGCTGAATCTTCGCCTTTCTTCCGGTGACCTCCCGGACATGTTCCAATCAGGCGGAGCAGAATCGAACAAGTATATCGTGGATAAAGTAACAGCAGATCTGACGAAATATGTAACCCCGCAAACGATGCCGAACTACTACAAGTATTGGATCAACGATCAGGAAATGAAACGTTATCAAGTTCAAGATGTATTCATGCGAGCGCCAATTCCTTTCAATCGCGATCAATTTTTGTCCCATTATGTGAGAAAAGACTGGATCGATGCCTTGAACAAAAAAGATCCAAACTTGAAATTGAAGGTGCCAACCAATTACGATGAATTCGTCGCAGTTGCTAAAGCGTTTACGTTCAATGACCCGGATGGCAACGGCAAAAACGATACTTATGGTATAACGGCTGCTGCAGGCGGAGCGGGTATTCCCAAAGACTTCCCGGTGTGGCTTAAGCACAATTTGAACCCCGGATTTTATGCCGATGACAAGCAATTTATCGACTCAGGCAGTGACATCCGTACCGGTGCGGTGCTTGACGAAATCCGTAAACTAATCGACATGAAGGTCGTCGATCCAGACTGGTACTTGCAGAAGAGCCCTCAGCATTTCGATAAAGTTCAACAAGGGAAAGTTGGTATATTCTACTCTGCTTCGCGTGATGCCATTCTCGAAAACGCGCCTAACAGCGTTCAGAAGAAAACGAAAGACGTCACTGGAGTTACGGCCGAATTTGTACCTTTCAACATCGCGCCGAATAACTATTTAAGCTACCAAGCCATTCCAGCCACTCCGTTCATGATCAGCGCCAAATCTGACGAGAAGAAAATAATGCGTACGATTGAAGTTCTCGACTGGCTGGCGGGGGAAGAAGGCTTTCTTCTTACCCACTATGGGGTAGAAGGGACTCACTACAAGCGCGATGGTAAGAAAATTAATATTGATCCCGCTGCCTACAAGAAAGATTTTACCGATGTCCAAGGTTACAATGAGATTTATTCCGCCATATTCAGCAGCAACACGATCGCCCCGACTCCGCTTGGGCTTGAACTTGTGGACCCTACAGAAACGGACCGCGATCGTAAAATCTTAGAGCAACTCAGAACCTATAAGTATGCGCTGCTTGGAACGAATGTTGCGCCTGTACCTGGAACTGACCTTGCTGCATTGCGCAAGCAATTGTATGTGTACCAAGGCAATGTGCTGCTGGAGGAGAAGGATTCCTCCAACTGGCCGAAGTACCGAGAAGAGTTGATGGGGCCTAAATATAAGGGCAAAGAAATATTCGAGGGCTATGCTTCGCAAATCGCGGCGGCATTGAAGCAGGACATTAAGTTTAAATCAGCGAACTGATTATGAAACTCCTCGCAGTAAGCAGCGAGGAGTTTTTTATTCCTTTGAAGCAACTGAATTGGCATTCAGAGAGCCTTGTACCGTGCTTGTTTTTCCTGCCAATTACTGAGAGAATGAGAGAATGAAGGTAAGTGGAAGATGACTCTTGAACGGAAAGGAAGCGAGCGGATGAACGATAAGCTATTGATCATTCTCCTCTTCACGTTCCTCATCAATGCGATTGAGACGCTTTCTTATGCAGCGCGATTGGCGGGGACACGTACGGCACGTCTGGCGAGTGCGTTCTCACTGTTCAATATTATCGTCATCTTCTCACGCACGGCCAATATGGTACAGATGGTGCTCATTGCCAGCTTAATTGATCGTGCGATGAAGACAGGCAGTCTCGATACAGTAAGAGAGCAATTTCGCTGGATTATCGGTGCGGCGTCCATCGGGACAGTTGCAGGGGCGCTGCTGGTCCCGACTTTCGTGGCCATCTTCGCCCGGGCGATTGAGCGTCTGGAAGTGAGCGGATCGGTGCCGTATTTGTTGAAGGAAGCACTCCAAGCGAAGTATTTGGGTGCAGTGAAGCATTATTTCCGCAGTCCGAGTCTGGCGGTCATTCATAGCTTTCGAATTGGCGGCGTCCCTAAGCGAATGCTGGTGCTGAATACTTGTATTACGGCCATCTATACGGTTGGCGTGCTGTCGGCCTTATATGCCGGCTTGCTTAGTCCTGACCGGTCGACGACGACGACTCTATCATCTGGAATGATTAATGGATTCGCCACTATATTATTGGCGCTGACGATCGACCCCAAGGTGGCCTTGCTTACCGATCAAGTGTTGTCCGGCAAAAAGAAGGGCTCGCAGATGAGCCATATGGTACTCATGTTAGTGATTTCCCGGTTTCTCGGGACCGTGTTGGCACAGTTGCTTTTCATCCCTGGCGCTCGATGGGTCGAATGGATGAGTCGTTTTTTTGTCTAAAGTTCCATCGTAAATTAATGGTTACGTTGCATGATTTCTGGTAAAATGAATGGAGCATTCGACGAAAAAACGATATGTTGCAGCTGTACGACTAAGGTGAAAAATGCCAGACAGGTAGCGGGTGCAAGTGCCCCTGGGCTGTCGGCATCCTTTTTTTTGTTCGACAGGTGCAACCTTTTTCCTATCGATTTCGTTTAAAAAGTTGCAAGAGAGGGGGAACCTTGTGGTAGCGAAAGAATTAATACTTGCTGCCCAATCGGGCGATMGCGACGCTCTTATAACCCTACTGCGAGAGATTGAAACACACATATACCGAACCGCCTACTATATTCTGGGCAATGAGCAGGATGCTAGAGATGCGGCGCAGGAGGCGCTCATTCGCGTGTATACCAAGATTAACTCTTATGAGGAAAAAGCCCTATTCAAAACGTGGGTACAGCGAATCGTCACGAACATTTGCATCGACAAATTTCGCAGAACGAAATCGACGGTTTCCATCGAAGAGCACAATATGGTATTTTCTTCGTTGCAGGATGTTGAGGATGAGATGTTAGCTACATACGTGGCCAAGGATATCCAGGAAGCAATCGACAAGCTCCCGGAGCATCATCGAGCGGTCGTCGTTTTACGGTACTTACAGGACTTTTCTTATAATGAAATTGCCGATTCCTTGGACCTGCCCCTCAATACAGTGAAGTCTTACTTGTTCAGAGCAAGACAGCAGCTGCAAACTTTACTCCGTGATTATCAGAAAGGTGGTGTACGKGGATGACATGTCAAGAGGCGGTGGAATGGATGCAGCGTAATCTGGATCATGATTTAGACGATTCGGAACGCGAAAAGATGATGGCTCATGTGAGCCAATGCAGAGATTGTACCGAGATGTATACCCGGTTACAACAGCTTTCGCACGAATTGGCAAGCTTACCGAGGGTGATGCCGCCGTTCAGTCTGGTGGACTCCATACTTCCACAACTCGATGAGATTGACCGAATGCGAATTCGGGATAAGACGGAAGAACATCTGAGTGCGACTAGCCATCATGTGCCGGTCATTCCATCCTCCAAGAGATGGATGTCGCAATGGAAGCGAGTATTCCCATTGGGGACGATTGGCGGTGTTGTAGCCGCTGGCGTGATGATCGCACTCTTCATAACGAATACGGATAGTGGAATGATGAAGCGTTCCAACAGCGATTCTGGATTCATGAGCATGGAACTCTCTGATCGGAAATCCGATACACCGGCTTCCCAGAAATCAGGTTCATCCGGAGGCAAGAGTAGTGCGTCATCCGCATTGCCCGCTGGTTCCGCTGATGTACAGAAGATGAAAGAAGCCGCCATTGCACCAACAACGACACCAACGGAACCCGTTGTATCGTCTACTGCGAAGGAAATTGCACCGAATAAGTCAGACGAAGCGCAAGATGGTGGTCAACAACAGCGGATTGCTTCGCCTGGGCCAACCAATGTCCCGCAATCAGGTGAGGGCGTGCCCAAGAGCGGAGGGGATAGTGTCTCTATAAGCAAGGCCAAGGGCGGAGATAAGGCGGCTCAACCGTACAACGACGACGCTGCGAATGCCGATATATTGAACAATTCTACGGCAAGTTCTAATCAACCCGATGCCAATTCGAACTCATTTCAGGCTAATACTGCGCTTACGTCCAAAGATCAAGCTGGATCCAGCGCCGATAAGTCTAATGAGGGGAAGCCGACCGAACGTCTGACAACCCCGCCTCTGATGGGCGCATCGATTGCTGGAGAGCGAGGTAAAGTCGAGTCGTCTTCCAGTAACGAGAAGTTGCCAGCACTGGATGGAAACGCTAATTATGGCTTGGTGGCGCCGAACACTCCAGTCGTCCGCATGGAGTCAACGGACCAACAACTCGTCGCGATCTACAACAAGGAGACTAGACGAGTCGTTGTAGCGAAGACAGCGGACGAGAAGCAGATCGTATTCACTTCCGAGCATCAATGGGGAGAGAAGGACTTGGTGCTTTTGAACGGGTGGTCGAAGTCTACGACCTTCTCCTATACGGTAACACAAGGGGAAGTGAAGAAGTCTTTCGTGATTGATGTAGAGTCAAAGAAAGAAACAGCTGAGCCTCTCGACCTTTCCGGATCAGCAGTTGCAAAATAAGTGCGGGGCTACGATGCACATATTGCCTGGCGGTACGTATGCTATAGCAACAGAACGATTCATACCGCCTGACACCGTATGACCGCTGGCCAGGAGTGCCTAGGACTCTCCGGCCCGTGTTTATATAGATGTGCTGGGACAAAGGGATGATGTTAAAATCTTCGGATTTTGACGTGATCCCTTTGTTTTTGCTACTATTACATATAGAATAACTCGGAAACAGGTGGCTCTCGGATGGATAGCAAATCGGCAGCGAAAGAAATTGCCAAGGGCGGTGCTCGCCCGTTCTATGTGTGTTATGGTACGGAACGATTCATGCTGCAGGAATTCATTCAGTATGTAACGGATCAATTGATCTCTCCGGATGTGCGGGAATTTGCAATATCCAAGTATGATTTGATGGAGACTAGTCTGGAAGCTGTGCTGGAGGATGCGGGGACGTTTCCGTTCATGGCGGAGAAGAAGCTTGTGATTGCGAAGAATGCCATATTCCTGACGGGGGCCAAGGATACCTCCAAGCTGGAGCATAATACGGACAAGTTACTAGAGTACATGAAAGCGCCAGCGGAGTTTACCGTGCTGCTGCTGCTCGTGGACGCCGAGAAATTGGACGAACGGAAGAAGCTTGTCAAGGCGCTGAAAGACAACTCGATTGCCTTCCCGGCCCTATCTGCGGAACAATTGCTTACATGGGTGAACCGACAGGCTGAGCGGGTGTCATTCTCCTTCGCGGACGGCGCGGCCGACCAGTTCGTGCTGTATGCGGGAGGGAATTTGCAGAACTTGTCTGCCGAGATCGAGAAGCTGAGCTTGTACGTTGGTAAGAGCGGCATCGTGACGGGAGACATTGTGGAAGCGCTTGTAACCCGCAGTACAGAGCAGAACGTCTTTATCTTGATCGAAGATATTGTGCGGCTTCGACTGCAACGAGCCTTCACCATTCTACATGAGCTGATCAAGCAGAAGGAAGAACCGGTGAAGTTGACGCTGTTGATCGCCCGTCAATTCCGGATTATATTACAGGTGAAGGAAATGTCCAAGCAAGGTTATTCCCAACAACAACTAGCTGGGCAGCTAGGTCTCCATCCTTATGCCGTGAAAGTGGCTGCTGAACAAGGTGTCAAGTACAAGGATGAGCAATTGTCTCGAATATTGTCAGAGCTGGCGGAACTGGATTACAAGATGAAGAGCGGGAAGATCGATAAGGTGCTAGGACTTGAGCTGTTCTTATTGCAATTGGCAGCTTGAGATCAAATATAGCGAATTGAGAGGATGAGGGACGCATGTCAGATCAGCCCAAAGTGAAGAACGTTCAAGAACTGGACCCGAATATGAAGCTGCCGGAGTTGCAAACGGAATCTATCAAATGGTATTCACCCCTTGAGGCGCCATTCCAGATCGCAGGCTTCGCATGGTTCGAGCAAGAGGGTCTCTATCGGAGAATGCCGCAATCGCCTTCGCATCGAATCAGTGATTCGGTGGAATCACTGGCCAATTGTACGGCAGGAGGTCAGGTGAGATTCCGAACAAGCTCGTCCAAGCTGTTCGTGAAGGTTGTACTAGCAGGCAAAGCGAACATGTATCATATGCCAGCAACAGGGCAATGCGGATTTGACTGTTACATAGGTGAGCCTGGGGAACAGAAGTATGTAAGTACGACACGTTACGATCATAACCAGATCGAATTCTCGACTCCATTATTCGAATGGTCGAATGTGAGCAGCGAGATGAAGATGATTACGCTGAATTTCCCGCTCTACCAAGGGGTGAAGGAGCTGCAGATAGGGTTGGCTCCTGATGCAGATGTTGCGAGTCCAGCACCGTTTGCCGATGACCGTCGAGTGATTGTGTACGGGACTTCGATTACACAGGGCGGGTGTGCAAGCCGACCGGGAATGTGTTACACGAACATCATGAGCCGGAGTATTCCGCACGAATTTATCAATGTAGGCTTTTCGGGCAGCGGTCTAGGTGAGCCGGAGGTTGCCCATGTATTGTCACAGATCGAGCGTCCTGCCCTGCTGGTGCTGGATTATGAGGCAAATGTCGGACAGCCGGAGAAGCTTCAGCAAACATTGCCAGAATTTATCCGGATTTATCGGGAGCGACATGCAACCCTACCGATTCTGGTCGTCTCCAAAATTCGCTATGCCACAGAGCGATTCAATCCGCTCATAGCTCAATTGAGTGAGGAACGGAGGCAGATTGCCAGTGATACGGTCGCAGCACTCGCGAACGCAGGCGACATGCATATCACCTTCTTCGACGGCTCTACGCTTCTAGGTGATGATTACGAGGAGTGTACGGTGGACGGGGTTCATCCTACTGATCTTGGGTTCATTCGAATGGCTGAGGGTCTTGCTCCAACATTCCAGCAATTATTGAAATAGATATCATACAAAAAAAGTCCTTTGCCACCGCTGAAGCGGAGGCAGAGGACTTTTCTCATCTGAATATCAGATTACCCTTGAGCGGAAACCGAGTTGAACAATTTCGCCAGACGGGATTTTTTGCGGGCAGCAGCATTTTTATGAATCAATCCTTTGGTCACTGCCTTGTCAAGCTTCTTGGTAGCAGCGATCAGGGTTTCTTTCATGGATTCTACGTTTTGGCCCGCAGCAGCAGTTTCGAACGATTTCACTGCAGTGCGAAGTGCAGATTTCTGAGATGCGTTCTGAAGACGACGCTTGTCATTTGTCTTTACACGTTTAATTGCGGATTTAATGTTAGGCATTGCGTTCACCTCCTTAAGACTTTGCCGATACAAAGCCACTTCGTAAAGCGGTCTAACTTTCTCAAGCACAACTTTAGATATTCTATCACGACAACTAGTAAAAAGCAATACAAACCATGACGTACCGATGTCGGATTAGCGTCATCAGTGAATAACCAATTCCGCTTGATGGCAACCTATTATGGTAAATCGAAGCGGATCGAAAGGAGCAGGGAGCAGCATGGATGATCGTTTATATTCGGTCCGTACGGACCTGGCCTTGGAAGCCAAGGAAATGGCAGCACAGACGATGGGGAGTGTTATTCCTGGGGTTCATAGCGAAACGTTTGAAGATGAGGACTGCATTCTGACGATAATGGACATCGACAATAAGAAGGGATCGCAAGCGGTTGGCAAGCTGCCAGGCCACTACATCACCATCGAGGTCCCGCGTCTTCGGGATAAGGATTCCGATCTGCAGGATCGCATCGCTACGAAATTCGCACAGCAGTTCTCCACATTTCTTAATAAAATCGGTATTTCCAAAACAGCGAAAGTGCTCATTATTGGATTAGGTAACTGGAATGTGACACCAGACGCGCTCGGTCCACTTGTTGTGGAAAATGTGATGGTGACTCGCCACTTCTTCGAACTGATGCCTGATCAAGTAAGTCCCGGTTATCGACAAGTGAGTGCGATCGCTCCTGGCGTGTTGGGTATTACTGGCATAGAGACGAGTGAGATCGTTCAAGGCGTTGTCGACAGATCGAAGCCGGATTTGGTCATCGCGGTCGATGCGCTGGCATCGAAGGCGCTGGAGCGGGTGAATACGACGATTCAGATCGCAGATACGGGCATCCACCCTGGATCGGGTGTAGGTAACAAACGCAAAGGATTGACCCGTGAGTTTCTTGGAGTACCGGTCATTGCAATTGGGGTACCAACCGTTGTGTATGCTTCGACAATCGTCAACAGTACGATGGATCTCATGATACAGCACTTCAAGAAAGAGACGGAAGCGACGCAAGAAATATTCGGAATGCTTGACGGGATGCAGGAGAATGAACGGTTGCAGTTGGTGAAGGAGGTACTGGACCCGCTCGGACATGACCTGCTCGTCACTCCGAAGGACATCGACCAGTTCATTGAGGATATTGCAAACATTATCGCAAGCGGCTTGAATGCGGCGCTGCACGAAGCGATAGATCAGAACAACGTCGCCGCTTATACCCATTAAGATGAAGATGCGGACGTTCATGATTAGAAGGTTACTGGTGTTCGCGATGAGTCTCATGATGGTTATTACCGCTACCGGCACGATTGTCAATGCGGACAGTGAGGTGAAAGAACCATCCATTGATCAATCTGCAAGGGATGTTCAGTTCAAATTGGTTGTCCGATCGAGTTCGCAGGCGACTTGGGAAAGCTTCGAGGAGCTGAATCAAGAGCAATGGGTCAAAGCTTGGGCCAAGAAGAGCGAGATCAAACCCCAAATAACCGAGGACGGCACTGTGGAGCAGTCGATGGCTTGGTCCGATATTGAACTGCATGTGACATCTTCGAATGGGGAGGAAAGGTTCGGGCTGGGTGCTGGTTCCATAGTGGTCGACTTGGATTCCGGTCGGCAGTGGAAACTGAATCATTCCGCATGGAAGCTGCTGCAGAATAGGGTGGTGGAACTACGTTCTCAACATTATGGAGAGTTGCTGAGCTGGCAGGAAGCCCAGATTAAAGTTCCGCGCAAAGGCGTCATTCAAGTGACCGATCTGGAAACAGGCCTGTCCTTCCGTGTTCAGCGCCGGGCAGGCAGCCAGCATGCTGATGTTCAACCGATGACGAAAGCCGATACGGCCATTATGAAGCAAATCTATAATGGCGCGTGGAGTTGGAAACGCCGAGCAATTATTGTTAGCACGTCAGACAACGAACGTCTGGCTGCTTCTATGCATGGAATGCCCCATGGAGGAGACGGTATTCCTGGCAATGGATTCTCCGGGCATTTCTGCATCCACTTTCTCGGAAGTACGACGCACAAGTCCGACTCTATGGATACGGCGCATCAACTTATGGTGTATAAGGCGGCAGGTAAGCTTGCTACGTACATGGATGCCGCAAGCCCGGATGAGCTTGCAGCCGCTTTGTTAGAAGGGGTTAGCCAGCATGATAGCTCAATCGTCGCCATTGCCGGACAAGGCTTAATCGCAGATAAGCGGGACACGACTATCCGGAAATTAGAAACTATAACGTCGATCAAATTAGACAAGAAACAAGAAATAGTTAGTCGATCGGCGGCATCATTGGAAGAGCGGGTCGCGTTGACGGCGCTTGTGTCTCGTAAAGGAAGGAAATCATCAAGGGAAACATTCGTATTTACTTTAGCCCGGGTGTCTGTCGAGTTGCCGTGGCGAATCACAGACATCCGCCTGAATCGATAAGGAAAGGAAGGGGATGATGATGTTGAGAACAAGAGGCTTGGCTGTTGTCTTATCCGTTCTGCTATGTGTGCTTTCGATGTCTGTAACGCCTCGTACGAATGCGATGTCGAGTAAGGATGGACATATAATCACCTACTCGGATGATGTATTCTCAGGTAACGCAAGCAAGCAGGCTGCGATCGTGATTGACGATCTCGGCAACAACATGGGTGGGACAGAACAGATGATGGAGATGCCTATCCCTCTCACCGTAGCGATTATGCCGTTCATGCCAACAACACAGCGTGATGCGGAGTGGGCGCATAAAGCCGGACATGAAGTGATCGTCCACATGCCGATGGAACCGTTCCGCGGGAGAAAGAGTTGGCTGGGACCGGGGGCGATTACGACGGATATGACCGATGATCAGATTCGCCAGAAGGTGAATGAGGCGATTAACAGCGTTCCTCATGCCGTTGGGATGAATAATCATATGGGTTCCAAAGCTACATCGGATGCGCGCGTGGTCCGAATCGTATTGGAGGTTTGTAAGGAAAGAGGGTTGTTCTTCCTGGATAGTAAGACCGCTTATCGCAGCGTAATCAAGAAAACCGGATTAGAGCTAGGTGTGCCAGTTGTGGAGAATCAAATATTTCTTGATGATACGGCCAGTCAGCTCCATGTGAAACGGCAGCTGCGTAAAATCATTACACAGTTGGAAGAAGATCAACGTTGTATTGCGATTGGTCATGTGGGTATTGGCGGTAAATATACAGCAGCGGCATTGCGTGAAAGTATTCCTGAACTGTCTAAGCAATTTGAATTCGTCAAGCTGTCGACATTCGTGCCCAAATCGAAATAGCTCCCCACATGGCCTAACCCCTTCTCTCCCGATGCGAATCGGGAGTTTTAGCGTTGAACCTGAACCCTACCAATGAACGATCATACTCCAATTCGAGAATAAGAGGTTATTAGATTCTGCGAAAATATCGTTATTTTTCATAGTGTAGTTCTATCGAGTGAAGCTATTTCATAGATTAATATCAACTAGATTCCACGTACTGGAGGTTTCTAAATGAAATGGGTAGTCGCCACTCTGAATCTTAGCCTAGTAAGCCGTACTGTTCGTAAAGTTCGTTCCATGAGTAAGCTGCTGACCGCATTAGCTGTAGGGACGCTTGCTTGTTTCGTAGTTACCGGACTGTTCTCGATCGCTCAAACCCAAGAGAATTCTTCCTCCATCTCCTCGATGAAAGGAATGGCTGCGAATTTGTCCCTTTCTTTTTTTCTCGATATGGTGGCTTTGGAGATGCCCTTTATGCCAACAAGTGGTAGTGCTCGCACATTTTCGCCCGGGAACACAGCGAATTTCTTGATCCAATATGCAACCAATGTCAATACTCGAGATCCGAAGAGCTTGTTAGCCGCCGAACTGCCCAATATGGCTAGCGAGACGAGCGCGCTCTTGTATTCCGGACAAGCTACGAAACTAACAGACTACCCGGCAGACTTCATGCCCTCGCCTCAAGCGATCCAGAAGGAGCCTGGGCTAACACAGACACCAGGTAATAACGGTGATCAAGGTGGTACGGGAGGAAGTGGAGGGGCAGCAGGTGGCGTTTCAGGAGGAGCGGGGGCTGGTGGATCTGGCGGGATTGGAGAAAGCTTGCAGCCACTTGGAAATGTGCAGTCAAAGGAACCGAAGGTGTTCATCTATCATTCACACAATCGAGAATCGTTTCTGCCAGAGTTGGCGTCGAAGGGGATCAAAGAACCGGATTCCGCCTATGATGCGGATATCAACGTTACGCTGGTAGGGAAACGGCTGAAGGACAAGCTGGAAGGCTTCGGCATACCGACACTCCAATCCAATACGGATTATCCGTCCTCGGAGAAAGGCTTTAACTATGCGAAGTCATACGCCTATTCGGCCAAAACGGTGCAAACCGTAATGGCGGACCATAAGGCGCTCGACATGATCTTCGACATCCATCGGGATTCCCTCGCCCGAGACAAGACGACCGTGAAGATTGAGGGGAAAGATTACGCTCAAGTGTATTTCGTCGTCGGTATGAAAAATCCGAACTGGAAGCAAAATTCCGAGTTTGCGAAACGCATTCACACGATGCTGGAGCAGCGTTACCCAGGAATCTCACGAGGGGTGTATGCGAAGTCCGCTCAAGGAAACGGAGAGTACAACCAGCACTTCTCAACGAGCAGCATGCTGATAGAAGTCGGAGGGCCTTATAACTCCCTAGATGAAATGTACCGGACATCGGATATTATGGCGGAGGTTGTAGCGGAGTTAGTGCGGCAAGACGATCAGGCCGTGAAAGTAGATACTCCTGCCACTCCGGGTAAGAAATCTTCTTGAACGATTATTACCCCCAAATTGATGAAGGAGGTTGCGTATGCGTAACTCAGGTTGGCTGTCGGACATGAATCGATTATGGCGGGCTGGTGGAGGAGTCCGGGCAGTGTTCATCGCTTACGCTGCGTTTACGTTGCTCCTGTTCATGGTCTTAGGAGCTTGGGGAGTTTGGCTGACTAAGGATGGGGCCAGATCATCCTCTTCGATGCAGCGCTTCGCCGCATCTGTAATTAAGCCGTTCTTCCTAGACATGTTGAGCCTGGAAGTGCCGCATCTATCGCAAGAGAGGCAAGGAAGTTCCACCTTCGCTGGGAAGCGTGTAGTCGGTTACTTGACTGGCTTGTGGCTGCAAGTCAATCCAGCTGAGCCAAGGTCGCTACTAGCTGGTGAGCTGCGTGGACTGGTGCGCGGATCGGAATCTGTCATCGATTCAGGTAGCACCCGTAACGGGGCACAGCCATCGACTGTGCAAGCCGGCGGATCTTCGGTGGCTCATGTGACGCCGACCCCAACCCCAACTGTTAGGCCGCAAGCTCAGGAGAAGCAACCGGCACAGGTGGACAACCACGCAGCAGCATCGCCGATCCCGTCGCCGACACCTCCACAGGAATCAACGGTAGTAAACGGGCCCGTGAAGCTGTCAACAGAAGGGAAGAAAGCTGTACTCATCTATCATTCGCATCCCCGTGAGTCTTGGGTGCCGGAGCTGCAAGCCAAGTCGGTCGGGGATGCGGAAAACCCTGAGAACAACATTACCCTGGTCGGCAAAAGATTGGCGGAGCAGCTAGAGCAAGCAGGAATAGGGACCATACACTCCGGTACTGACTATAAGACGACCGTGCCGCAATACAACTGGAATTTCTCCTACAAATATTCGCAGCAGACCGTCCAGGAAGCGTTCGCGGTGAATGACAGCCTGAAGTTTCTATTCGACATCCATAGAGATTCCGCAACAAGGGATGTTACTACTGCCACGATTAATGGGAAAGATTATGCCAAAGTATATTTCATTGTGGGTAAAAAGAACGAAAAGTGGGAACAAAATGAAGCGTTCGCCAAAAAGATACATGAGCGATTACAAGCTGATTATCCGGGGTTGTCCCGAGGAATTCTTGATAAAGGGACCTCTAGCGGTCATGGGGAATACAACCAGTCGCTCTCGCCGAACAGTATGCTGATGGAGGTAGGGGGCGCGTACAATACACTTGAGGAATCTAACCGTACGGCAGATGTGTTGGCCAAAGTCATTGCTGACTTGTTCTGGAACGCGGAGAAGGTGAACGGCACTGTGTCTGCCGGAACGAACAAAACTCCAGACAGCTCTAGCTGATCGATCAAATCAAATCAAATCAAATCAAATCCATGAACCCTTGTGAGGAGTGAATCCAATGTCACGTTATACAGTAACGCTCGTCGGCCTGTTGTTGATGACTAGCTTCGGTATATTTTTCGGTATTGAGATCGCTACCAGGGGGATGGAGCGTATTCAGGGCCCGATACCCGCTACCGATTACAGAATAGAGAGCGGCGCACCGGCGTCGAACACGGCTGCAGTTGGGCCAGGCCGCAATGCAACTGGCACGGTTCGCCAGCCTGCGGCCACGGCTGCTCCGCAGACACAGCCTGGAACGTCATCTACTTCCGGGACGAAGGGTCTGGTTAGTGGTACTGCACCACAGGCTGGAGCAGGGCATACACCGCTGCCTCCAATCGGTGCGAATGCACCATCGGGGCCTGCGGATTCGAATGTGAATCGACTTGGCAACGGGATCGGTAACATGCTGCAAGGCGCTGCTCATCAGACGATTCGAGTGGTCGTGGGGATTTTCGATGGCTTGGTCAATTAAGGACACTGTTGATTGAGGTGGAAGCAGCCGTTCCAAGTGAAAAAGGACCCCTACGCTTTACCCCACAAAGTGAAGACTAGCTCTGAAGATAACGCCGAGTACTTTGTGGGGACCCCGAGAGCTCAAACATCTTGTGCCACATAAGCCCTGTAAAAGCAAGTAGTTTCATGTACATTGCTGCCCGGCGTCGATACTGATATAATAGAAAGTATTTGATACGCAGGGGGATTAGCATGTCCGAACGTTTGGAACGACAAAAGAAAATACGCAACTTCTCCATTATCGCCCATATCGACCATGGAAAGTCGACATTGGCCGATCGGATTCTTGAATATACCGGAGCGTTATCCTCCCGTGAAATGCAGGAACAGGTGCTTGATAAGATGGATCTGGAACGGGAGCGCGGCATTACGATCAAGCTGCAGGCTGTCCGATTGAACTACCGCGCCGATGATGGTGTAGAATATATCTTGAACTTGATTGATACCCCAGGACACGTCGACTTTACCTATGAAGTATCCCGAAGTATGGCAGCTTGCGAAGGTGCGCTTCTGGTAGTCGATGCTGCACAAGGGATTGAAGCTCAGACGCTAGCGAACGTATATCTTGCACTCGACAACAACCTGGAGATATTGCCGGTTATTAATAAGATCGACCTGCCTAGCGCCGATCCGGAACGTGTGAAGAGTGAGATCGAGGAAGTAATCGGGCTTGACGCCAGCGAAGCCGTATTGGCTTCCGCTAAGGCAGGAATTGGGATCAAGGAAATATTGGAGCAGGTTACGCAGAAAGTGCCAGCTCCTACCGGAGACGAGGATGCTCCCCTGAAGGCGCTAATCTTCGACTCGCATTATGATGCTTATAAAGGCGTCATTGTGTACGTTCGGGTCGTCGACGGCACGATCCGCAAGGGAACTCCGATTAAGTTCATGGCTACGGGAGCTACCTTCGAAGTCATTGATGTCGGTGCATTCAAACCTAGTATGACGACTGTTGACGAGCTCACAATAGGCGATGTAGGTTTCGTCGTGGCAGGGATTAAGAACGTCAAGGATACGCGGGTAGGGGATACGATTACAGATTCGAAGCGTCCTGCCACCGAACCGCTGCCTGGTTACCGCAAGATTAACCCTATGGTGTATTGCGGTCTGTATCCGATCGAAACTTCGGACTATAACGATTTGCGCGAGGCCTTGGAAAAGCTGGAGCTGAACGACGCTTCGTTGAAATACGAGCCAGAGACGTCTTCGGCATTAGGTTTTGGCTTCCGCTGTGGATTCCTTGGATTGCTGCATATGGAAATCATTCAGGAGCGTATCGAGCGCGAATTCAATATCCCGTTGATTACGACCGCTCCGAGTGTTATTTTCCGAGTAACGCTTACGAACGGTGAAGTGCTGCTAATTGATAATCCATCGAACTACCCGGAGACCGGACGTATTGAATTCGTTGAAGAGCCCTATGTGAAAGCTTCGATTATCGTTCCGAACGATTTCGTGGGCACCATCATGGAGCTCTGCCAAGGGAAACGCGGCGAGTTCATTAATATGGAGTACCTGGACACGACGCGAGTGACATTGACCTACGATATGCCGCTGTCAGAAATCGTCTATGATTTCTTCGATCAGTTGAAGTCGAGCACGAAAGGGTATGCCTCGTTCGACTATGTAGTTTCCGGCTACAAACGTTCCAACCTGGTGAAGATGGATATTTTGCTCAACAACGAGCAGGTAGATGCTTTATCCTTCATCGTCCATCGTGATCGGGCTTACAACCGCGGACGCATTATTTGCGAGAAGCTGAAAGATATTATTCCGCGTCAAATGTTCGAGGTGCCGATTCAAGCGGCTGTCGGGCAGAAGGTAGTCGCTCGTGAAACGGTTAAGGCCATGCGCAAAAACGTATTGGCCAAATGTTACGGCGGCGATATCTCGCGGAAACGGAAGCTGCTGGAGAAGCAGAAGGAAGGCAAGAAGCGCATGAAGCAGGTTGGTAGCGTGGAGGTGCCGCAGGAGGCATTCATGGCGGTGCTGAAAATCGACGAGTAGCCTTTTGGTCTAACTACCGAAAAACTTATAAACGCCTAAGGTCGCTCCACGACTTAAGGGCCTCCGCGCTCCCGTTGCAGCTTTAATTCTGACTAACTACAAGGATTCCGGACTGAAGAAGGGCTCCGACCGCTGTTGAAATCACGTTGCAAGATTAGGTTTTTGTGGTGGCATCGTGATTTCAAAGGCGGACGCAAGCTTCTCCGCTCCTTCTTCTGTCCTACATCCTATCGTTAATCGAATGTCTAGTGCTGAAGGTCRCTGCTCCGGCTCCTTAATTCCTTTCACTATCGTCGCTTAAAGATTTTTCGGGGAGGCTCAAGTAGCCTCCTCATCGATTTTTAGAGGGGAGCAAGCGGAACCCCCACGCAAGAAAAAAGGAGTAGTAGAAATGATACAGAAAACGATGCTGCCGAAGGCGGTGTATATTCATATCCCGTTCTGTACGAACAAATGTCACTATTGTGATTTCAACTCGTATGTCCTGAAAGGGCAGCCTGTAGCAGATTATCTAGATGCGCTGGAGCGGGAGATGGAGCTCACGGTCAACCAAATACCTGCGCAGGGCATCGAGACGATCTTTGTAGGAGGCGGGACGCCAACGGTACTGCTTCCGGATCAGATGAGCCGGTTTTTGCGCCTGGTGAACACTTATTTCCCAGATCGGGTGGACGGGTTAGAATTCTCAATGGAGGCGAATCCCGGAACGACAGACTTGGAGAAGCTTCAGGCGATGAAGGAAGGCGGCGTCAACCGAATTAGCTTCGGGGTGCAGTCCTTTAATAACGAACTACTGGTAGAGCTTGGTCGCATTCACAATACCGATGACGTCTATCGCAGCTTGGAGAATGCCAGGTCCGTGGGCTTTGACAACTTATCGATCGATTTGATGTTCGGCTTGCCCAAGCAGACGCTGGCACTGATGGAAGATACGCTCGACAAAGCGCTCAAGCTGGATCTGCAGCATTATTCCATCTATAGTCTGAAAATCGAGGAAAATACGCTGTTCCATACGCTCTTCAATAAGAATAAGCTGCCGCTTCCCGATGAAGAGGACGAGTTGGAGATGTACTTGTCGATCATGCGTCGCTTGAAGGCGGCGGGCTACGAGCAATACGAGATCAGCAATTTTGCCCGACCAGGCAGACAAAGCCGCCACAACTCCGCCTATTGGCACAATGACAGCTATTACGGGATCGGGGCCGGTGCTCATGGGTACATGAAGGGCAATCGCCATGTGAATATTAAGGGCGTTCAGCCCTACATCGATGCGACGAGTAAAGGACTTCCCATTCTGGAGCGGTTCGAAGTGAGCGAGCAGGAAGCGATGGAAGATTTCATGATGGTGGGTCTGCGTCTGCTCGCCGGTGTCAAGCGCGAGGACTTCCGACAGCAATTCGGCAAGGAGCTTGAGGACGTATTCCCCCAACAGTTGGAGCGGATGACTGCTCAAGGTATGCTCACTTCAGATACGGTCGGTTATCGGTTGTCGGAGCAAGGTTTGCTGTTCGGCAACGATGTATTCGCGCAATTTCTTGAAGATTAATGGACAAAAAACGCTTGCTGAAAAATACGTACTGATGTATATTTATACATATTTCAGTATGAACTTTTACAGGTGGGATTGGACATGACGATTACAGTAACTTGCCGGAGAGCGGTATCGCAAGACGTGGACGCACTTTACGAGCTTATACAGGGCTATGCGGAGAAGGGAATTATGCTGCCGCGCTCGAAGGAAGCTTTGCTGAGACATATAGATACGTTCGTTGTAGCGGAGGCAGAAGGTCGCTTTGTCGGCTGCGGCTCGCTGTTCCGGTTGGGCAATGACTTGGTGGAAATTCGCTCTCTCGGAGTCACAGACGGGCATAAGGGAATGGGGATCGGCCGGAAAGTGGTTGATTTTCTAGTAGAAGAAGCCCGAGAAGAAGGAATTCCGAAAGTAATGGCCTTAACGTATGAGGTCGCTTTTTTCCAGAAAAACGGATTTTCTATTGTAGAGAAGGAGATTTTCCCGGAAAAGGTTTGGACCGACTGCGTCCATTGCAAAAAGCAGCACTGCTGCGACGAAATAGCAGTTTTGAAGCGCCTTGACTGACTTGACAAGGGGCTTTTCTTTTTGGTATTTTGATAGTAGGAATTAGCACTCCTTTCCGGTGAGTGCTAACGATGAGGGAAAATACACCAGTAGGAATGTAACCAGTTGGGAGGCGGGTATATGTTATCGGAACGTCAGAGATTGATCCTTAGCGCTATAGTAGATGACTATATTCGTTCAGCCGAGCCGGTCGGTTCTCGAACGATTTCCAAGCGGAATGACGTTAGCTTCAGTCCAGCTACGATCCGTAATGAAATGTCGGACCTCGAAGAGCTTGGATTTCTCGAGCAGCCGCACACTTCCGCCGGACGTATTCCTTCTAATAAAGGGTATCGGTATTATGTTGACCATCTGGTCAAGCGTGGCAATTTGTCGAAGCAGGAACTGGATGTCATCAAGCTGTTCTTCGCAGAGAAGCTGGATGAGATGGAGCGGGCCATTCAACATGTGGCGGTTATCTTGTCGAACATGACGAATTACACGTCGATCGTTCTCGGTCCCGAGCTGCTAAGCACCACGCTGAAGCATGTACAGATCATTCCGTTGAATGAACATTCTGCGGTTGCCATCGTCGTAACGAATACCGGTCATGTCGAGAACAAGGTCGTCACGATTCCAGAAGGTGTCCCTGTATCGGAGATCGAACGGATTGTGAACATCCTGAATTCCCGGTTAGCTGGCGTGCCACTCCTTCAATTCAAGTCGAAGCTGTACAATGAAGTAGGCGCGGAGCTGAGCCATTATTCGAATCAATACGAAGAATTGGTTAAATTGATTGAAGGCGTCTTGTTGCACGATGAGGATGACCGTATCTTCATTAGTGGAGCTACGAACATGTTGACACAGCCCGAGTTCCGGGACGTTGGCAAGGTGAAGAGCATTCTCGACTTATTCGATGAGACCCAGACGCTTGTCCGACTCGTCTCTGCTGCTACGCATGGCATTCAGGTGCGCATCGGGACAGAGAATACAGTTGAAGCGATCAACAATTGCAGCCTGATCACGGCCACTTATTCCATCGATGGGCACTCGCTTGGTACGATCGGTATTCTGGGTCCAACCCGCATGGAGTATGGTAAAGTGTTCAGCTTGCTAGATGTTCTGTCCAAAGATATGGCGCTGCTCATGGGGCGTTGGTACAAATAACGAACAGAACGAATGTCCGACACGGAAGAGGAAGCGAACTCGTATGAAGCAGGGGAATTTGGACGGCGAGGAGCGGTATGCCACGCTGCTGAACAATGCAGGCGCGATTCGAGCCATATGCTCGGCCGTGGAAGGAACTTTGGGACCGAAAGGTCTGGATACGATGCTTGTCGGCAGCCGTGGTGAAGTACTTGTGACGAACGACGGTGCGACGATTCTCGAGCAGATGGACGTGACGCATCCTGCGGCACGTATGCTCGTGCAGGTCGCGCGTTCGCAGCAGGAGCGAGTCGGCGACGGTACGACGACCGCGACGGTGTTGGCTGGCGCGCTGGTGGCCGAGGGGGTCGCGCAAGTAACGCGCGGCGTCCCGGTCTCGAAGGTCGTAAGCGGGCTGCAGGACGGCGTCCGACTGGCAGCGGAAATGCTGCAGGCGCGAAGCCGCCCGATTACGGGGCTGCGCGACCCGAATCTGTACCGGGTCGCTCATGTGGCCGCGCGCGAGGACCGTCAGCTCGCCGAGCTCGTCATGGCTGCGGCTGAGCGGCTCGGTGTCGCGGTACTCCGCGACGAGGAGTACCGGCTGGCCGACTCGATCATCGCGCACGACAAGCCAGTGAGCGAGGTGTGGTCCGGCTTGCTGCTGAAGCACAAGCCGATTCACACCCAGATGCTGGCGGTAGAGCTGCAGCTGCCACGAATTCTGGTACTGCACGACGCGCTTGAGCCGGAGAAGCAGGATGAAGAGGCGATGATGACGGAAGCCGGATTTCACCGTTATCTCCAGCTGAAGGAAGAGTTCAAGACGAACCTGGATAAGCTGTTGGAGCTGCAAGTCGGCTTCGTCGCCGTCGATCGCGGCGTCGATCAGGAAGCCGAGCAGTTCTGCGCCGACCACGGCATTATCGTGCTGCAGCGGGTGCCGAAGCGGGAGCTTCAGCGTATCTGCGAGCACACCGGGGCGCGGCCGATTCGCCGCTCGGTGCTGAAGAAGCCACAGGCCGAGCTTGCGCCGTACCTCGGCGCTTGCGAGACGATCCGCTACGACGCGCGGATCGAGCAGGTGCGCCTCACCGGCGGCGCCGGCTCGCCCGCCGCGACCGTGCTCGTCGGCGGCAGCACCGCCGAGGTCGTCGGCGAGCGCGCGCGCATCGCCCGCGATGCCGCCTCGGCGGTGCAGGCCGCCGTACGCGGCGGCTACTTGCCCGGCGGCGGCGCGGTCGAGCTCGCCTGCGCGCACGAGCTCGACCGCTATCGCGAGACGGTCAAGGGCATGGAGGCGTTCGGCGTAGCCGCGGTCGTCCAGGCGCTGCACAAGCCGCTCGCGCAGATGGTGCTTAACGCGGGATTCAACCCGCTTGAGCAGGTAGAGCAAGTGCGGGCCGCACAGCTCGCTGCACAGTCCGACAGCATCGCGATCGACTGTGATACGGGTCGGCTGATGGACGTACTCGAGATGGGCGTGGTCGATCCCGCGCCCGTGAAGATTCATGCCTTACTCGCCGCAGGAGAAGTAGCGGCCGCCGTGTTGCGCATTCATACCGTCATTAAGATGAAATCGAGTGATGACGGATAATCGGGAAGCTAGGAAGGCAACCCGTCCCATCCGTATGATCATATACAGAGAACAGACCATATTGGCATAGGAAAAGGAGGTGAACTTACAGGTGACCAAACAAGAGCAATCCATTCCAGAAACAGATGACAACCTGAAAGGTTCAAATCATACAGAGGCTGCTGAAGCCGCTGAGCAAGAGGGCGTACAAGCAGGCGATGAAGGTAATGTTGGAACAGATGAGGGCATAAGCGAACCAGCTCTGTCCGAACGCGATCGCGAGTTGGAAGAGCAACGTAAGCTTGCTGACGAGAACTATCAACGGTATTTGCGCACGCAAGCCGACTTTGATAACTTCCGCCGCCGTTCCCGACTGGAGAAAGAAGATTTCGCCAAATATGCTTCGACGAAACTGCTGGAGCAACTCCTCCCCGTTGTGGACAATTTCGAGCGGGCGCTTGGCGCTTCGCGTGATTCGAATGACTTCGAAGCGTTATTGAAGGGCGTGGACATGATCTTCCGCCAGCTCGATCAAGTGCTGGTACAGGAAGGGTTAGCTCCGATGAATGCGGTCGGACAGCCGTTCAACCCTGAATTCCACCAAGCGATCATGCAAGTGGAATCTGAAGAGCATGAAGAAGGCATCGTAGTGGAAGAAATCCAGAAGGGCTATATGCTGAAGGACAAAGTATTGCGTCCAGCCATGGTGAAAGTAAGCCAATAATACGGCAGACCAGGCGATCTGGGCAAGCTATATCCAACCATACTTATACTATTAGGAGGTTCAACCATGTCTAAAGTAATCGGAATCGACTTAGGAACGACGAACTCTTGCGTAGCGGTTATGGAAGGCGGCGAAGCAGTCGTTATTCCTAACGTGGAAGGCAATCGCACGACACCATCTGTTGTAGGCTTCAAGAAAGACGGCGAGCGCGTAGTCGGTGAAACGGCCAAGCGTCAAGCAATCACCAATCCGGACCGTACCGTTATGTCGATCAAACGCCATATGGGTACGAACCACAAAACCAAGATCGATACTTCCGAATACACGCCTCAAGAAGTATCGGCTATGATTCTGCAGAAGCTCAAAGCCGATGCCGAAGCTTACTTGGGCTCTACGGTAACGCAAGCGGTCATTACCGTTCCAGCTTACTTCAACGACAGCCAACGTCAAGCAACGAAGGATGCCGGTAAAATTGCGGGTCTGGAAGTACTGCGGATCGTCAATGAACCGACTGCAGCTGCACTTGCTTACGGCTTGGAGAAAACCGAAGATCAAACGATTCTAGTGTATGACCTGGGTGGCGGTACGTTCGACGTCTCCATTCTGGAGCTGGGAGACGGTTTCTTCGAAGTAAAGGCTACTAGCGGCGACAACAAACTGGGCGGCGATGACTTCGACCAAGTGATCATCGACTATTTGTCAGCTGAATTCAAGAAAGAGCATGGCATTGATCTGGCCAAGGATAAAGCAGCTGTTCAACGTCTGAAGGATGCAGCTGAGAAAGCGAAGAAGGAGCTTTCCTCCGTTCTGACCACTACGATCTCGCTTCCGTTCATTACGGTTGTAGACGGCGTGCCTCAGCATTTGGAGATCAACCTGACCCGCGCCAAGTTCGAAGAAATATCGGCACCACTTGTAGAACGTACACTCGGCCCAACTCGTCAAGCCTTGAGCGATTCTGGGTTAAGCGCGAAGGAAATCAATAAAGTAGTACTCGTTGGTGGATCGACGCGGATTCCAGCTGTTCAAGAAGCGATCAAGAAATTGATCGGTCAAGAGCCACACAAAGGTGTGAACCCGGACGAAGTAGTAGCCTTGGGTGCTGCTATTCAGGCGGGTGTATTGACAGGAGATGTCAAAGACGTTGTATTGCTTGACGTAACCCCATTGTCTCTCGGTATCGAAACAGCAGGCGGCGTATTCACGAAGATGATCGACCGCAACACCACGATCCCAACAAGCAAATCTCAAGTATATTCCACATATGCCGATAACCAAACTAGCGTGGAAATTCACGTCTTGCAAGGTGAACGTTCCATGGCAACAGATAACAAAACATTGGGACGCTTCATGTTAGGCGATATTCCTCCAGCACCGCGCGGTATTCCGCAAATTGAAGTTACATTCGATATCGATGCGAACGGGATCGTGAACGTATCGGCGTTGGATAAAGGAACAGGTAAGAGCCAGAAGATCACAATCACATCCTCAAGCGGCCTAACCGATGCGGAAATCGATCAAATGATGAAGGACGCCGAAGCTAACGCTGAGGAAGACCGTAAACGCAAGGAAACGGTTGAAGTCCGTAATCAAGCAGATCAATTGATCTACTCCGTCGATAAAACGTTGAAAGACTTGGGCGACAAGGTGGATCAAGGCGAGATCGACAAAGCGAATGCAGCCAAAGAAACACTGAAGCAAGCGCTCGAAGGAAACGATCTTGAAGCGATCACTAAAGCAACTGAAGAACTGAACGAGATCGTGCAACAGCTGTCCGTGAAGCTCTACGAACAGGCCGCACAAGCGGCGCAAGCGGCTGAGGGCGCTGGTGCAGGCGGCTCCGCTGGTGGCGACAACAAGAAGGACAATGTTGTCGATGCCGATTACGAAGTCGTAGATGACAAGAAGTAAGAAACTTAAGCTCTCGGAAGTCAAAGCCATTGGCTATTCAGCCTTGGCTTTGACTTCCGTTTCGGCTTATGCTTATGCAGCAGCTATGGGGAGGTTGAAACGTGAGTAAGCGGGATTTTTATGATGTGCTTGGCGTCGATAAAGGGGCGTCGGATGATGATATTAAGAAGGCGTACCGGAAGCTGGCACGTCAGTACCATCCAGATGTCAACAAAGCGAATGACGCGGAGCAGAAGTTCAAGGAAGTGAAGGAAGCTTATGACGTACTGAGCGATGACCAGAAACGGTCAACCTACGATCAGTACGGGCATGTTGACCCGAATCAAGGCGGATTTAATGGGCAGGACTTCGGCGGCGGTTTCGGCGATATCTTCGATATGTTCTTTGGCGGCGGCGGTCAGCAGCGCCGCAACCCGAATGCGCCGCAACGCGGTTCGGACTTGCAGTATACGATGACGATTGAGTTCAAGGAAGCCGTGTTCGGCAAGGAGCTGGAGATTACCATTCCACGCACCGAGACGTGCGATACTTGCCATGGCTCAGGGGCGAAGGCAGGGACGAAGCCGGATACTTGCTCTGTCTGTAAAGGAAGCGGCCAGCAGGAGGTTGTACAGAATACGGCGTTCGGTCGTATCGTCAACCGTCGCGTCTGCTCAGCTTGTAACGGGCAAGGCTCGACGATCAAGGACAAATGCGGCACGTGTCACGGTGCTGGCAAAGTGAAGAAGCAACGTAAAATTCAAGTGAAAATTCCTGCGGGTGTAGACGAAGGCGCTCAACTTCGCGTTTCTGGGGAAGGCGAAGGCGGTACGAAGGGCGGGCCTCCAGGCGACTTGTTCATCGTGATCCGTGTGAAACCGCACGAGTTTTTCGAACGCGATGGGGACGATATATATTGCGAAGTACCGCTGACATTCGTGCAAGCAGCGCTCGGCGATGAAATCGAGATTCCTACGCTGACCGAGAGAGTGAAGCTGAAGATTCCATCAGGGACGCAGACGGGAACTTATTTCCGGCTCAAGGGCAAGGGTGTTCCGCGCCTACGTGGGTACGGTCAGGGTGACCAGCATGTGAAGGTAGTCGTCGTAACGCCAACCTCGCTGACGGAACCGCAAAAAGAATTACTACGTGATTTTGCCGGCAAGAGTGGGGAAGAGACGCAAGAGCAGCACGAATCGATATTCGATAAAATGAAGAGAGCTTTCCGTGGCGATTAAAAATGGCGCAATCGGCTTGTTGTTTACCTGTGAGGGTTAAATGACAAGTCGATTTTTTTTGGTTCTCTAACTGGATATTTGCTTATGAATAGTAAGTTAGTTATATTTGATATAGGAGTTTAACAAAAAGTAAGCCAATAATATTAGGCGTGGGGGGCGATCCGATTGTACTTCTATGTTATCCTGCTGCTGACCGCTGTGGTCGATCAAGCAACCAAGCTCTGGATTCGGGCTAATCTTCACGTTGGGGAGTCCATGCCGTTCTGGGAGCCATACATTTCTTTCAGTCACTATGAGAATTCCGGTGCAGCCGGCAGTTCCTTTCAAGGCTATGGCCGGTATTTCATCATTGTGGGTGTTTTGTTCGTTGCAGGTGTATTGTACTATCGACGGAAGGGTCTGCTGAAAGGTATTATGCTGGAAAGTGGTGCGGCGTTTCTCGTTGGTGGAGCAATTGGGAATACAATTGATCGGATCTGGTTCGGCAAGGTAACCGACTTTCTTGTATTCGGTTCACGTAATGGAGTGCTTAACTTGGCGGACTTGGCACTGAATGTTGGTGTCCTGCTAATTATTGTGGATATGCTCCTGAACGCATGGCGAGCGAAGATGAACAACCGGCGTCCCAACACCCCTTCAGACTCTCTGCTTCATCCTTGATGCGAATAATTACTGGCGATCTGTTGCATACTATTCCAGGCTATGTATAGAACATCAAGGAGGTTTGAACCCATGTATCAGGAAAAGAATGAGCAAGATCAGGTGCAGTTTCCTGCAATTAATGAGGATGTAGAATTTTCAGCTGAATTGGCGGATGAAGAAGATCGTGAAGCTATGCAACGGGCACAAGCTGCTGATGAAAGAGCAGAGCAATCCAACGAGAACGAGTAACGTTCAGGGTGAATCCAATGACAGACGTTACCTTATCAGCGGTCTTTCCCAGTCTTAAACATGCCGAGTCCGCGGCTGCCAAGCTACAGGCGCTCCGAGTTGAACAAGTTGTTATCGATCAGTACGATCGTTCTCATGCTGTAATGGACACAGAGGCGAGCACAGAATTGACCGACGAGCAAGCGACAAGCGCCAGCGATGTTGTAACGCTGACTGCTAATGTGGGCGAGCACATACATCCGCAGACGCTTCGCCTGATTGAGCAATGCGGGGGTCAACCGTTGGGATAAGCCACACTTCAACTGTCCATCAAACTGTACTTCACGCATCAACGACCTGAGGATAATCCTCAGGTTTTTCTATATGCCATTGTAATTCTATCGTCAGCAGTATATGGTAGAGCACTTCTGTGATAAAATAAGTGAAAGAGAATTCAGATGAGAGGAGTCCTTCTGGTTATGACCGAGATAGGAAAAGGATCATGCTGTTCGACTAGCAGAAGCGATTTCATTCCGATGGTAGACGTTGCGGGTGCTGCAACTCCGGTAAGCTCTGCGCAAGTTGATACGGCGCTTCGGGACGGGATGGTTCTGTTGCCCGGAGGAACATTTCGAATGGGTAACGGCGGCAAGGACGGGTTTCCAGCGGATGGAGAAGGGCCCGTGCATGAAGTTGCTCTTCGCCCTTTTTATGTAGATACATGTACGGTCACGAATGCACAATTCGACTCGTTCGTTCGTACTACCCGTTATATGACGGATGCGGAACGGTTCGGTTGGTCTTACGTCTTCGCTCCATTCTTGTCACCTGTGAATCAACGATTCATTATGGGTTCTCCGCAAGGAACGCCTTGGTGGTATGCAGTGAAGGAAGCTTACTGGTATCAACCGGAGGGGCCGGGCTCGAATGTCGAGGAGCGCTCGGATCATCCTGTTGTGCACTTGTCCTGGAACGATGCAGCAGCTTACAGCAAGTGGGCGGGCAAGCGACTGCTGACGGAAGCCGAATGGGAATATGCTGCTAGAGGCGGACTGGATCAGCAAGTATATCCTTGGGGAAATGAGCTTACACCAGATGGTCAGCATATGTGCAACATTTGGCAAGGAACATTCCCGGAGAAGAACACGTTACGTGACGGGTACATGGGTACAGCACCTGTTCAGTCATTCCAGCCCAATGGTTATGGTTTGTATAATGTGTCGGGGAACGTCTGGGAGTGGGTGGCGGACTGGTTCAGCCCGGCGACATACTCCACCGAATCGCGTGATAATCCACAAGGGTCTGATACCGGAGACCGGCGTTCCATGAGAGGCGGCTCGTTCCTGTGCCACAAATCGTATTGCAACCGCTACCGTGTAGCTGCCCGCAATTCGAACACACCGGACAGCTCCTCCAGCAACATTGGGTTTCGATGTGCGGCGGATGTGTAATCTTTCTACAAACTAAGCTAAATAAAGTCCATTGACGCCTAAGGGAAAATACGGTAGGTTATGAGGGTCAAGTTAATTTTAAAATGGAGGAACTTACTACATGTCGATTCAAACGAAGGAACAGCTGCGCTCATTTTTACATGAAACGATTCAGACAACTCCGATTACCGACATTCACTCCCACTTATTCACCGAGGATTTCGGCAGCATGCTGCTGTGGGGAATCGACGAATTGTTGACTTATCATTATTTGGTAGCCGAGACGTTCCGCTATCAACCAACACTAACCTATGAAGCTTTCTGGGCGATGACGAAGACTGAACAAGCAGACCTTGTATGGAAAACGTTGTTCCTGGAACACTCCCCCTATAGCGAAGCTTGCCGCGGCGTGCTGACCGTACTTAGCCGTCTTGGTCTGGATGTAAGTACGCGTGATCTACAGGCTTACCGTGCCTACTTCGCTTCCAAGAGCACATCGGAGTACCTCGAAATTGTATTCAAGCTATCCAATGTGAACACGGTATGTATGACGAATGATCCGTTCGTGGATGAGGAGAGAGACCGGTGGGAGACGCTGGAACATGTGGATCCCCGCTTCCATACTGCCTTGCGTCTTGATCCGCTGCTGAATGCTTGGGATTCCACATGGCGCAGGTTGAAATCCTGGGGTTATGCTGTGGAGGAATCGTTCTCTGACAAGACGATCGAAGGGGTGCAATCCTTCCTGCGTGATTGGATTCGCCGGATGGATCCGCTCTACATGGCGGTTTCCCTGCCTCCGTCGTTTCAGTATCCCGAGCAGTCGACGCGTGCGCGTGTCATTGAGACTTGCATCYTGCCCATTGCTCGCGAATTCGATATTCCCTTCGCCATGATGATTGGTGTGAACAAACGTGTGAACCCAGCGCTTGGTGATGCGGGCGATAGTGTAGGACCGAGCGACGTACGCGCGGTTGAACGGTTGTGCGCCGACTTCCCGGATAACAAATTCCTGTGCACGATGCTCGCCCGTGAGAATCAGCACGGCCTGACGGTAGCTGCGCGTAAATTCCGCAATCTGCACGTATTCGGATGCTGGTGGTTCCTTAACAATCCGAGCTTGATCGAAGAGATGACGCGTATGCGGTTCGAATTGCTCGGCGTAAGCGTGACCCCGCAGCATTCCGATTGCCGTGTTCTGGATCAACTGATCTACAAGTGGGATCATTCCCGATTCATTATCGAGAAGGTGTTATTCGACAAATACAGTGATTTGCTGGATACCGGCTGGCTCTTGAAACAGTCGGAAATTCAGCGCGATGTGGCCGACTTGTTCGGCGGATCGTTCTGGAGCTTCTTGGGTCGTCCGAACCCGGCAGCCCGCGTGTAAGTAAGCTCGCAGCACATCAATTCGCAATCATGGAGAGCATTCACATATGTCCTATATGTGGGTGCTCTTTTTTATTTGTGGCGATTAGCAGGCTTCGTCATTAAGGTGTCATACTGTTATGTTGGAAGGAAAGGGGCGTCTCGGTATAGAATATTTCTTATTAATCACGATGGAGCTTAATAGGAGGTAGTGGAATGAATACTCGAGCACTAGTCATTATTGACGTGCAACTTGGCATGTTTGACCCAGCGAATCCTGTTTATGAGGGTGAACTATTGTTGACTAACATCGGGAGCGTGCTCGACAAAGCAAGGTCTATCAGAATGCCGATTGTATATGTTCAACACAATGCGAGAGCCGGACAGCCGCTGGCATCGGGACAGCCAGGTTGGGTTATACACCCGCAGATCAAACCTCAGTCCGACGATATCGTGATTCAGAAGTCAATGCCGGATTCGTTCCATCGTACAACCCTTCAGCATGAGCTAGATTCGAGAGGAATTACCGAATTGGTCATTGCCGGCATTCAATCCGAGGTTTGTGTCGATACAACATGTCGTCGAGCATCCAGTCTCKGGTACCGAGTGACGTTATTGGGTGATGCACACAGTACGTGGCACTCCGAACAGCTTAGGGCCGATCAGATTATTGACCACCACAATAGTGTGTTGAGGTGGTTTGCAGAAGTGAAAGATTGTGCTTGGTTTGTGCACAGAGAGAAGGAACACAGCCAATGAAAACCACCATCTATTTCGTCCGACATGCTCAACCTGATCTTACAGTCAGGGAGGACAGGATTCGGCCCTTAACGGCACAGGGGCTGGAGGATGCCAAGAAAGTAACAACCGCTTTGCGTGATCGGAACATCACATCCATTTATTCGAGTCCTTTTCAAAGAACGATGGACACGGTCAAGGATCTTTCCAATCACCTTGGGATAGCCATTCAACCAGTGGAAGATTTTCGAGAGCGGAAAGTGGGCGAATGGGTCGAGGATTTCAAGGCGTTCGCAAGCCAACAATGGGAAGATATGAATTACAAATTAATAGATGGCGAGTCATTAAGAGAAGTGCAAGAGCGGAATGTGTCTGCGCTTCATCATGTTATCAAGAGAGACCAAGGCAACAATGTGGTAATTGGGACTCATGGCACGGCATTCTGTACGATACTCCATTATTTGAACTCCTCTTACGGCTATGATCATTTTTGCAGCATCGCAGATAAGATGCCGTATACCGTATGCATGGTGTTTGATGGGCTCGAATTGACGAGTATGGAGGAAGTGTTAATGTCAGATCGATTGAAGGCGAGGGAACTATCGTGATACTGGATCATCTGCCAGCAGATGCTGAGATCGGAGTGGGGCTTGCTCTATTGACCGAAACGGATGAATATATGTTTTTCCTGGCAGGTTCTAGGCATGTATTGGAATCGGGTGAGATGTTTTACGCAGGTATCGGCGGGCATCTGGAGCCGGGAGAGAGCTTGCTGGAATGCGGACGAAGAGAAGCCCGGGAAGAGATCGGAGCAGAGATTGAATACATCAGCCATGCTGGCGAGACGCTGTATCTATTCTCCGACAAATCTAGCAAAATAGTTCCGACCGACGATACTATCAAACCATTAGCGGTATTCGAGATGATCCATCCGAAGGGGAGTCCGAGAAGCGGGCAGATGTATCATATTGTGATCTATCAAGCACGATTGATGACGGAGCCAGGTGATCTGAAATTGGATGAGGTGTCTGGCTTAATTACGCTCAATCGGGAGCAGGTGTTGAAGGGGGCTGAGCGTAGGGCGACTCTGCAGCAGATTGTAGAGGAAGGATCGACCCTTATTTTACCAGATCATGTCGAGTTGGATCCAACTACTAAGCTGTACCCGATCGGAACCGCCGAAGCGATGATCCAACTGGTGAAGCACACAGAGTTGACATTCAAGTGGCACGGGCAGGCCGATGTGGAGCCGAACGAATTGAATTACTCAGTTCTAATCGCCCAATTCAACAATCAATTCATCTTGATTCGGAACCGCAATCGGACAACTTGGGAATTGCCAGGTGGCAGGCGGGAAGACGGCGAAACAATAGCACAGTCGGCAAGCCGAGAGCTGTATGAAGAAACCGGAGCAGTAAAGTTTGAGCTGACGCCTATTGGAGTGTATTCCTTGAATGGTAGCAAGGGGGTGGCGTATTATGCGGAAGTAACGGAATTGGGCGATTTGCCCGACTATGAGATTGCTGAGATTCGCTTAGAGGACTCGCTGCCGGAAGGCTTAAATTATGGAAATGTCTATTATGAGCTGGTTGCCAGGTGGAACCAGGAATATGATAGCGATCAAAGTCCCGATTAGCGGGTAACGTAAAAGGGCCTTTTACACTTCCATTTCGTCCAAGTCGCGTGTACCATAATTTGAGAGGTGCAGAATGTACTTTTCCATGGGAACGAGGGAAATCCATGAGCCAACCTGACATGATCGTGAATGATTATCAAACTTCACTCGTACTGTTATCTTTCCTTGTAGCCCTATTATCAGCCTATTCTTCACTCGATTTGAGCGGGCATGCCAGTCATTACATAGGACGTAAAAGCCACAAGTTCTGGTTGTATGGCAGTTCAGTTGCAATGGGACTTGGGATATGGACGATGCACTTCATTGGCATGCTTGCGGTGCAGCAGACTTTTCCAATCACCTATCATGTGCTCATCACCGTATGCTCTCTGTTACTCGCGATCGTGTCCTCGTTCTTATCCTTCTTGTTCATAAGTCGCAGCGAACTAAGTGCCAATCGCTTCATTGCGGCTGGTGTCGTCATGGGTGGCGGGATTGCCGCGATGCATTATGTCGGTATGTCGGCAATTGAAAGTCCTTTCCATCTGCATTACCGGTTGTTGCCTTTCGTCAGTTCGATTGTACTTGCAATGGGTGTCTCGTTCTTTGCATTATATGTAACATTCCGTCTGCAAAATCAATCGAATGGCACCTTGTCCCCTCGTTGGAAAATATGCGGCGCTCTGTTACTAGGCATAGCGGTGACTGGCATGCATTATACGGGCATGTATGCCACGCATTTCTTGAATACCGACGCTGTGTTGGCCAATCAGATGACTTCTCACCGGATCGTTCCGGAATTGTTCAAGCTTACGCTAGGACCTGGGGCCTTATCCGTTTGCATTGGGATTACGGTTACGATTTTGGTCATCTTCTTGATCGTCGGGGCGTACATCGACAGGAAGCTGGCTATTGAAGCCGCTCAATTGACCACCTTGCAGTATCAGACGTTGTTCAATAACAATCCGGACATGATCTGTACCTTTGACTTGAATGGGCAACTATTGAATATCAATGCTGCCTCCTTGGATATGATTGGTTATACGGCCAGCGAACTCATCTATTATCCGAAGATCACTGATCGACTGTTCAAATCCTTTTATAAGGAATCGGAATGGATGGAGTATATTAGTCTGGGGGAGCTAGGTCAACATGAAATTACCATAAAGCACAAGAATCGTTCCGTGGTGGAGCTATATATTACTACCATCCCGATGAAAGTCCGTAATCAGATCATTGGAGTTATGTCTATTGCCAAAGATATTACGGATCGCAAACGCCATGAAGAGCTGCTGCGTCGATCGGACAAGCTTAATATCGCGGGGCATCTGGCCGCCGGGGTCGCCCATGAAATTCGTAATCCGCTTACGGCGATCAAAGGATTCATCCAGCTCTCCCGTACCGGTGTGCTGAAGAGTGACTTTCATTCTATTATCCTAGAAGAGATCGATCAGATTGAACGGATCATTACTGAATTCCTGCTACTGGCTAAGCCGCAAACGAGTGTGTTCCACGAAACCGTTCTTCGGAAGATGATCGAGCATGTGCTGACGTTGGTGCAGACGCAGGCGAATATGAGCAATGTGGCGATCGTAACCGAGTATGAGGACGACATTCCAGATGTATTCKGTGATGAGAATAAGCTGAAGCAGGTGTTCGTTAATCTTATGAGGAATGCGATAGAATCTATGAAGGTTGGGGGGACAATTACGGTAAGGATCGAGCGAAAAGGCGATTGGGATGTTACCGTTCGAATTGAAGACGAAGGAGTCGGTATTTCCGAAGAGCTACGTAGGAGGCTGGGAGAGCCGTTCTACAGCACCAAAGAGAAGGGCACAGGTATTGGGCTGATGGTCAGCTTCAAGATCATAAGCGAGCATCGCGGACATATCGAATATAGCGATTCCAAGAGTGGCGGGACGATTGTGGAGGTCACCTTGCCTGTCTTATCACCCGCCAATGAACTTGTCATAGCGGGCGCATCCAAGTAAAGGAATAGGCTCCACCGAACCTATTCCGTCTCCAACAACTCGTAATCGTACCAGATGGCTGCTTGACTCTCGTTGAGGTTATGGATGGTGTTGATGCTTTTTCCTAGAATATATAGCTGCTGGTCGCTGCTAAGATAGATTTGGGCAGAATCAGGGACTGGCTCGCTTATTTTCGTTAGCTTCATGTTGAGGTCTACCGTATAGAAAATTCCAGCACCGGATACTCCTCTTGCTCGTTTGCAATGGCGCTTTGTTGGATGATGATCGGGTATGTCTTGTCTCCAAGTAAGCTGAATCCCCAGGGCACTCGTAAAGTTAAGGGGAGGTATGTTGAAGAATTCAGGATAGAGCAACAGCTGCTTGCAGGAAATGAATAGATGCATTATGGTTGGAGTGTACCAACATGTTGGTAGAGTCGAGTTGAGCGGAGTGAAGCTGAGAAAGGTGAGATGAGCCGAATGAACAAGGGAAATGAAGAGGCGGTCAGACAGCACTTTAAAGGGCAAGCGAAGCATTTTGCTGACAAGTCATTGACACTGAACAATCCTGATTATTTACAATGGATCGTGGGGAGCCTGAGGCTTCATAAGGAAATGGACGTGCTGGATGTAGCAGCTGGCACCGGGATATTAAGCCGAGGATTGTCTCCATTTGTGGGGAAAGTGACGTCTGTTGATTTGTCAGAGGATATGATCCGGGAAGGATTGGAGCAGCTTCGTCTGAACGGAATAAGCAACGTTGAGTATAAGCAAGGCCATGTTGAACACCTTCCTGTTGAAGCCGAACAATTCGATCTGGTCGTGAGCCGACTGGCCTTCCACCACTTCGCGAATCCAGGCAAGGTGATGGAAGAGATGATTAGAGTATGCAAGAAGGACGGCCAATTGTGCGTGGTAGATATGATATCGCCGGAAGACGCATCGTTGTACCGTGCGTACAACCATTATGAGAGATTGCGAGATCCTTCTCACACGGAAGCGTTGAGCCAGTCTCAATGGCTGAGTTTGTATAAGGAAGCCGGACTGGAAGTGAACGTCGTAGAGACGATCGATGTCCCCGTCCATGTCGGCAAGTGGCTACATATGACCAAGACCGATGAAGTGACCTCGAAGCTTATTGTTGATGTGCTGCTAGAGGAGATTGATGCAGATGTGCTATCGACTGGATTATTCCCATTCCTTGATGAGAAGGGTACACTGATGTTCAGGCAGCGATGGATCAAGCTAATTGCTGATCGACAACGCTAATGAAGTTAAGTCTTACCTCGAAATCCGGGCGTTCATGGCTCATCCGTTGATCTGCGATTATGCTGCAACGAAGGCGTGATTCGAGGAAATGATAACCGAGCATGCGGACTATTTGAACAGCCATCAAAAAAAACCACCTTCAGTGTAGTAACCTGAGGTGGTTTATTACTTTTTCGTTTATCCTAGATTCGGCGTATCCAATAGTTCAATCGTACGATGTTCGGTTCCGTGTAACTCGAACACGATGATCTCGTTATTCCCCACGCGCAGCAATGGACCTGGCACATAGAGCGTCTGTTGCGGTCCGCGCTCCCAATAACGCCCGAGATTGAAGCCGTTTACCCAGACGACGCCCTTCGTCCAGCCTTGTAAGGCGATGAAGGTGTCCGCGGCAGCATCCGCATGAAACGTACCTTTGTAGAACATAGGTCCTTGCACAGCGGCTTCTGCCTCAGCTCCAAATGCCAACCCCGATAGCGATAACGAATCGCAAGGCAGCGTATGGATCGTCCATCCGAATAGAAACTGGTTGTTTAGCAGCACGCCTTCCGTAATGCCTTTCCGATCCCACATATGGTATCCGTAGTTGACCCTCCCCATGTTCTCCACGAGAAGTGACAGCTTGGCCCCACCTGCTGGGATCGTCAGTTGAATCGGTTGAACATCCCATCGTTCTATAACGCCGACATATTTATCGTCCAGGAAAACGAGTGCCCGATCATGAACATCTTGGATTCTCAGCGATACATCTATTCTCGGCCCGCTAACAATAGTCGAATAGAGGATGAAGCCTTCCTGCTGCCCCAGCTTTTCCATCGGCTCCGGGCACACGCGCTGAATGGCGTCTGGCGACAACTGATCCAAGTTGGTGAACAACGGTGCTGATTGGGACATAGTCACAGAACCATAAGCACGCTTTGGGATTGGAGCGGGAAGCACGCATTCGCCGATGTCGGCATACTTGGCAATGACTTCGCGTACTGCAAAAAACTTAGGTGTCGGTTCCCCTGACTCGTTAAGCGGAACATCGTAATCATAGCTCGTAATAGTAGGCTCGTACTTGGCAAAGCAGTTAGCACCATTATAAAAACCAAAGTTCGTACCACCATGGAACATATAGAAGTTAACCGATGCACCTGCCTGAAGCATCTCATCGAGTACTTGAGCAACGTCTTCTGCCGGTCTAATGTGATGCTCCTCGCCCCAGTGGTCAAACCAACCGTTCCAGAATTCCATACAGAACAGTGGATCATCCGGGCGGTATTCCCGCAGCTTGGCAAACGCTTCAGCAGGTTTGGAGCCAAAGTTCACTGTCGCCAATACACCATCTACCATTCCACCCTGCAGCATCCAATCGGTAGGCCCGTCGGAAGTGAACAGCAGCACATCGATTCCACGGTTCACCATGCCGTCGCGCAAATATTCCAAGTACCGGGTATCGTTCCCATAGCTGCCGTATTCGTTCTCGATTTGCATCGCGATAATAGGCCCGCCGTTCGTATGAAGCAGTGGAACAAGTAAAGGAAGCAGCACATCGTAATAGGCATCCACTTTATCAAGAAAAGGCTGATGGAAGCAACGCAAACGCATGTCTGAATCGCTTAGCAGCCAAGAGGGAAGCCCGCCGAATTCCCATTCCGCACAGATGTAAGGGCTCGGACGGACGATGACGTGTAGGCCGAGCTCGCCGGCAATCTCGATGAACTTGACGATATTTGCAAGACCATCGAAGTTGAATTGTCCTTCCTTGGGCTCGTGCAAGTTCCAAGGCACGTAAGTTTCCACAGTGTTAAATCCGCACGCCTTGAGCTTGGTCAAACGGTCTGTCCAGTATTCTGGAACGATACGGAAATAATGAATAGCGCCTGATATGAGGCGGATCGGTGTGCCGTCTAGCTCGAATTGACTCCCATTTGTCTGAAACATGGTTCAGTCCCCTTCCGTGAATATGTGATCCTCTTCATATGTTCATCATAGGGAAAGTGAAGTGCTATACACAATGACCATAGGAGGATTCTTCTTGACCTTTTGTGCGTGTGGAAAATGAATTATGTTACAATAGCAGCAGATCAGCTACATAGGAATGGAACGGAGCAGAAAAATGGATGCCGAGATACACTTTCCGAACATGAACAATACCCTGCAGCTTACAGGCTGCATACTCGGTGAGAAGCCGCCGGGATGGACGTACCCGATGCACCACCATCATGTGTTCGAATTGCTCTATTGTCGATCAGGGGAAGTGTACCAACGTATCCGGCAACGACTGATCTGTCTCCAAGCGGGGGAATGGCTGCTGCTACGTCCTGGAGTCCGGCATGATTTTCACAATCGCTCGGCGGAGAACTACTCATTCTTCAATGTGCATTTCGATATGGATGACCAAGAGGTCCGGCACCTGCTAGGCACAGATTCGTATTTGCATATAAGCCAGGAAATGGCTGCTGGAAGCATGCTGCCCCAATGTATGGGAGAGATCGAGCGGATGATGCAGGAAGGCATGCCATCGGATCAACAGGTGGGTTCCATCCAGAAAGTTCAGCTTGCCTATGAGAATAAATTGGCGATTCAAGCTTATATCCTGCTCATTATCAATCAATTGATTATGCTTCGTACAAATCTTCAACCACAGACCTTCGTAGATCAGCATCAGCAGGATGTGTCCGTCTATGAGACCGATGTAGCACATGCAATCGAGGAACTGCTGGCCGAGCAATGGAAACTACCGGATGGGTCTGTAGCCGGAATCGCGAAGCAATTGGGATTGAGCCGAAGCCAGTGTACCAAAGTATTCACCAAAATATACGGCATATCCCCACGTCAGTACATAAGCAAGTTGAAACTCAAGGAAGCGAAGCGACTGCTAGTTGTCACGAATGAGACGATTGAATCGATTGCTCTTCTACTCGGATTCGGATCGGCAAGCCACTTCTCCAGGCAATTCAGACGTTGGACGGGCATTTCGCCGAACCGATTCCGCCCCAAGCATACAGTCGCCTTGAAAAGTGAATTAGACTCAGAAGAGCTGGATACGGATTAGGTTGCAGGAGCATGGTTTTACTAGGTAACACCTGTATAGTACAATAGGAAGGATTGTGCTTATACATGGGAATATTATTTGACTAAAAGGGAGTACAAAAACGATGCGTTGGTTTGAAATTACGATACATACGACAGAGGAAGCAATAGAAATGATCTCGAACGTATTTCACGAGATGGGAGCGGGCGGGGTATCGATTGAAGAGTCGGGCACGCTGAACAAGGAGCGCGATACGTCGTTCGGGCAATGGTACGAGAAACCGCTGAACGATATTCCGGAAGGGGAAGCCATTATTCAGGCTTATTACGCGGAGCCGGAAAATCTGGACGGATTGGTGGAGCAGTTAAAAGAATTCGTCATCATGCTGCGTGATGAGATCGGCATTGATGTCGGTCGGGCTGATGTGTCAACTCGCGAGGTGGACGAGGAAGACTGGGCGACGGCATGGAAGCAATATTACAAGCCACTTCGCATCTCCGACCGTCTGACCATCAAGCCGACTTGGGAAGATTACAAACCGGAACACCCTGATGAGATCATTCTGGAGCTTGACCCTGGGATGGCCTTCGGAACCGGTACGCACCCTACGACGTCACTCTGTCTGCGTACATTAGAGCAGGTACTGCAGCCAGGTACCGATATGATCGACGTAGGCACAGGCTCTGGCGTGTTGGCAATTGCTGCAGCTAAGCTCGGGGCGAACCGTGTTCTGGCGCTAGATTTGGATCCAGTAGCGGTATCCAGTGCGCGGGAGAATATTAGACTGAATGAACTTGAGAGTCGGATCACGGTAATGGAAAGTGATTTGTTGGGCGTTCTACGGGACAATAACGTGGCGGCGGAGGGACGACTTGGCGTAAAGCTGCCGGTAGAACTGGTCGTGGCGAATATACTAGCCGAAATCATATTGCTGTTCGTTACCGATGTTTACGAGGCGCTCGTATCGGGTGGTACGTACATCGCATCGGGCATCTACAAGAATAAGGAAGACGATGTGGAGCAAGGCTTGCTGGCAGCAGGATTCACCATCTCGGCCAAGCACCGCGATCAAGACTGGATCGCCTTCGTGGCGAAGAAAGCGTAGGTGGGGATATGGATTTGGGCGGATTTTTTCGGTATTCGCTAGATGAGCTTCCGTTCGTTGTGTTGGTGTTGATCATTGCGTTTACAGTGCATGAATTCGCTCATGCGTACTCGGCTTACAAATTCGGAGACCGCACGGCTTACGATATGGGCCGGGTTACGCTCAATCCGATGGTGCATCTCGACATCCTGGGTACGTTGCTTTTTCTGATCGCGGGTTTCGGTTGGGCTAAGCCTGTCCTGGTGAACCGGGGACGGTTCAAGCATCCCCGGTTGATGGGCGTTATAGTGTCAGCGGTCGGACCGCTTAGTAACTTGCTGATCGCTTTTATTGGCGCCTTGATTTATGTGGCACTAGTTAAATTCGGTGCACTTGATCAGGCTTCCAAGGGTGTCGTTGATGCGGTCAAGATGTTTTTTGGCTTCCTTATTCAATTCAATTCATTGCTGTTCCTGTTCAATCTCATTCCGCTTCCTCCGCTCGACGGGTACCGAATTATTGCGGATTTGGCACCGACGCATGTCCGTTATAAGATGTCGCAGAATGAACAGTGGGGCATATTCGTATTCTTAATCCTGATCTTTATTCCTCCTCTATACCGCGTGACACTTCAGCCGATCTTGATGCTCACAGGTGATATTATGGAAGGTCTACTCCGATTTGCCAGTTGGATCTTATAAAATGGATTGCTACTCAAGAAGAACATCTATCCGGATGTTCTTTTATTTTACAACCTCCGATTTTGTTGTATCAGGCTGCGTCCGGCTGTGTCATGGGCGAGGTCAGGTAGCTTTTTCACGTAAAAAGATGTAAGATGTAGGGTGGATATTCACCGAAAGTATGATAGTGCGAAAGTGCGAGGTCAAGACAAAATGCAGAGATATTTCATTGCCCCCGGGCAATTAACCTCCAGCGAGGCGGTCTTAACCGGCGATGATGCCCACCACTTGCAAAAGGTGATGAGAGCGCGGGTCGGCGAGTCGATCATATGCAGTGACGGGCAAGGACGCGAGGTACTCGCAAAGATTACCAGCATCGAGTCGGGACTGATCAGAGCTGCGGTCGTGGATGAGCTGCCCTTGCTGGCTGAACCGGCTGTGAACGTTTGGATAGCGCAAAGCTTGCCGAAAGGCGATAAGCTAGAAACGGTTATTCAGAAAGGGACGGAAATCGGGGCGACCCGTTTCATACCGTTCCTGTCAGCACGAACTGTTGTGCAATACGACGAGCGTAAGGAAGCGAAGCGCATTGACCGCTGGCGCAAGATCGCCAAGGAAGCGGCGGAGCAAGCCCACCGCAATCGCGTACCTGATGTGGATGCGCCGTTGTCCTGGAAACAGCTGCTGAAGCTGGTGAAGGAATCGGATGCGGCGTTCTTCTGTTACGAGAAGCCAAGCGGGAAGCTGCTGCGAACCGCGTTGCGGGAAGCTTTTCCGGCGGATGCGGCAGAGGTTCAAGGGCGATCTGTACTGCTCATTGTTGGGCCGGAAGGCGGCTTCACGGAGCAAGAGCTTCAGGAAGCAGAAGCGGCTGGTTGTACAGCTGTTGGCTTGGGTGCAAGGATATTGCGAACCGAGACAGCGGGCATGGTCGGGTTAACATGTGTGTTATACGAAACAGGAGAGATGGGAGGCTGACGGCGATGTCCACAGTTGCGTTTCATACACTGGGCTGCAAAGTCAACTTTTACGATACGGAAGCAATCTGGCAGTTGTTCAAAAATGATGGCTACGAGCAAGTGGATTTCGAGCAAACAGCCGATGTCTATGTCATTAATACGTGTACGGTAACGAATACCGGTGACAAGAAGAGTCGACAAATCATTCGTCGGGCGATACGGCGTAATCCTGATGCTGTCGTGGCGGTAACCGGCTGTTACGCTCAGACGTCACCAGCGGAGCTGTTAGCGATTCCTGGCGTGGATATGGTGATCGGAACGCAGGATCGGGACCGGATATTGCCGCTGATCCGTCAGTTCGAGCAGGATCGCCAGCCGATCAACGCAGTACGTAACATTATGAAGACCCGAGAGTTCGAAGAGCTGGATGTACCTCAGTTCGATGACCGGACACGGGCGTTTCTGAAGATCCAGGAAGGCTGCAACAACTTTTGCACCTTCTGTATCATTCCTTGGTCACGAGGCCTGATGCGTAGCCGCAAGCCGGAGAGCGTTATCAAGCAAGCACACATGCTAGTCGAAGCCGGTTATCAGGAAATTGTATTGACTGGTATTCATACAGGCGGCTATGGGGAAGATATGGAAGATTACGGGTTGGCTGAGCTGCTGTGGGACTTGGATAAGGTAGAAGGGTTGAAGCGTATTCGTATCAGCTCGATTGAAGCAAGTCAGATCAACGAGCGCGTGATCGAAGTGCTGAACACTTCTCCCAAGATGTGTCGCCATCTGCACATACCGCTGCAATCAGGCGATGATCGCGTATTGGCTCGGATGCGCCGCAAATACACGACCGACGAGTTCGGCGAGAAGATCGCGCTCATCCATAAGGCTATGCCGGGGGTGGCGATTACGACAGACGTTATCGTCGGGTTCCCTGGCGAGACCGAAGAGATGTTCCGCGAAGGCGTAAGCTTCATGGAGCGTATGGGGTTCGCCGAGATGCACGTTTTCCCTTATTCCAAACGTACGGGCACACCGGCTGCACGGATGGAAGACCAGGTTGACGATGAAGTGAAGAATGAGCGGGTACATGATCTGATCGACTTGTCGGAGCGGATGCAACTCTCCTATGCGGAGCAATATGTAGGCGAGACGTTGGAAGTCATTCCCGAACGAACTTACAAGGGAGCACCGGATAGCGGGCTCATTCAAGGCTACTCGGACAATTACTTGAATGTAGTGTTCCAGGGGACGAAGGACATGCTGGGTCAAGTGTGTGAAGTACGTGTAACCGAAGCAGGTGTGAATGAGTGCCATGGAGAGCTTGTGCGCGTCTTGCAGCGCCCTGTGATCCGTTCGGCAGGCGAAGCCCTACAACCATTCGAGATTCCCTCAGGGCTCGAAGCGGTTTCGCAATAATCATAATTGCTTGTGCGGCCATTGGCTTGAGCATATAACGCGGTTCGGGATTTCGTTCTCTATGAATAGAGACGGAATCCTTCTTGTATATATGAATTACAGACGAAAGGAGATGTTCAAGGTGAAAGAAATTTCAGCAGGTGGTGTTGTTTTTCGGCGCAATGGGGAAGTCGTAGAAATCCAGATGATTCAAGACCGTTATGGTAAAGTGACTCTGGCTAAGGGCAAGATGGAGCCTGGTGAGACGGTGGAGCAAACGGCGCTAAGAGAAATCCAGGAGGAAACTGGCATTCGAGGGCGCATTCATCAAACCTTGGAAACCGTCACTTATCAATATGAGCACCCCACGCTGGGGAAGGTTGATAAAGAAGTGCACTATTACTTGGTTCAAGCCATGGATGGTACCCATCAGCCGCAAGTGGAAGAGATTCATGCTGTCGAGTGGGTATCACCAGATACGGCATGGCGGATGCAGCTAGCCCAAGGTTATGGGAACAACAATAACGTTCTGAAGCGAGCCCTGCAATTGTTAGGAAAAGAGGTCAAGGACGCATGAACGAAGCTAATCTGGAGCAAGGATCGATCGGATTGATACAGGTTCCGGCCTATATCGACCATACCTTGCTAAAAGCGGACGCCACCACGTCTGCCATACATAAGCTGTGCCGCGAGGCAGTGCAATACGGCTTCTACAGCGTGTGCGTGAATGGATATTGGGTGCCGTTCTGCCGGGAGGAGCTGGCTGGTTCTGCGGTCAAGATCAGCGCTGTCGTAGGATTCCCGCTAGGGGCTTCAGCATCCGCGGCGAAAGCGTTCGAAGCTGCACGTGCCGCCGAGCTGGGAGCGAGTGATATCGATATGGTCATGGCCGTCGGCCTGTTTCTGGATGGCAACCATGCCGCGGTTCAAGCGGATATTCGTGAAGTTGTGAAGGCGGTAGAGGGGCAAGCGATCGTGAAGGTGATTCTGGAGACGGGCTTCCTGAATGATGCACAGAAGCGGGAGGCGTGCGAGCTGGCCGAGCAAGCCGGCGCGCATTTCGTGAAGACGTCCACCGGCTTCGGCCCTGGCGGGGCGACGGTGGACGACATTCGCTTGATGCGCACGGCGGTGTCGTCGCACGTGCAAGTGAAGGCGTCGGGCGGCGTCCGTGACTGGCCGACCGCGCTTGCGATGATCGAGGCGGGGGCGACCCGCCTCGGCACGAGCTCTGGCGTCGCGATCATGAGCGGCGCCGAGGGCAGTGCCCCTACGCAGCCGGCCGCTTATTGAGGGCTGGCAAGTAGCATAACGGCAGCGCAATCAGCGAGCTGACGATGTTGAACAGCGTCTGCGCATGAGCGATTTGCCCGGAGGGCGAATCGCTCAGTAGCACGGACGCTTGGTGCAGCAGCGGCAGCAGCGGCAAGAACAACAAGGCACCGCCGACGTTGAGCGCGATGTGCGACCACGCCACGAATTGCCCGCTGCGGCTGGCGCCGATGCTGGCGATAAGCGCCGTGGCGCACGTGCCAACGTTGGCGCCGAGCACGATGGCGATGCCGAGTTCGACCGGCACCGCCTGCACGGCCGCGAGCCCCATCGTCATCGCGATGACGGCGGCGCTGCTGTGGATCAACGCGGTAACTGCCGCGCCGGCGATGACGCCCCACAGCACGCTGCGCTGCGCGTGCTCGACGAACCACGCGAACAGGCCGCGCGACTGTAGTTCGGGCACGATCGTCTGCATCACTTCGACGCCAAGCATGATGGCGGCGAAGCCGCACGCCGCAAGCGACAGACTGCGTGTGCTGTGCAGCCAGCGGCGCAGTCGAGTAGAGCGCAGCGGGACGAGTGCGATCGTCCCGAGCCATACCGAAGCCGCGCCGAGCAGGACCGGCAGCGCCAGCTTCGTCAGATTGAGCCCGATCAGCTCGGTCGTCAGGCAAGAGCCTATGTTAGTGCCGAGTATGATCCCAAGCGTACGTGGAAACGTCATAAGGCCTGCGTTCACGAGGCCGATACATATAACCGTGATGGCGCTGCTGCTCTGCAGAACGGCCGTGACGCCGGTTCCGATCAGCATCCCACGGACTGGTGTCCGGGTGAATCGTTCGATCAGACCGGTCAAGTAGGGGCCGGCCCATTGATGAAGCGCGAGCTCCATGACTTTCATGCCGGTCAGAAATACGCCTAATCCGACCAATAAAGGAAGTATGATTTGATGTAACATAAGACGGTCTCCTTTGCCGTTCGGTGCATGTTGTACATATCTCAAGAATATGTGTGGAGTTGGACGGGCATGACAAGCAATATGGCAGGGCTCGATAACTGGAGGAGGAACATATGGCAAGTGTAGTATTGGATCGGAAGAGGAAGAAACGTGTGGAACAAGGACATCCCTGGGTGTTCCAGAATGAAGTGGAGCGGATTGAGGGGGAGTACACACCTGGTGACCTCGTCAACGTCGTGACGCATCAAGGCCAATTTCTAGCTGTAGGCTACATCAATCCGAATTCACAAATTGCTGTTCGAATCGTGAACTACGCGCCTCTGGACAAGATGGATCGTAGTTTTTTCGTAGATCGATTCCATCGCGCGATGGAACATAGGACGCGGTTTGTACACAATACCGATGCTTATCGGCTCGTGTTTGGGGAAGCAGATTTCTTACCTGGGCTCGTTGTGGACAAGTATGCGGATGTGCTGGTCGTGCAAATCTTGTCGCTTGGGATGGATGTACGGCGAGAGGAGATCGTGTCGGCCTTGAATGAAGTGTTTCAACCGAAAGGGATTTACGAGCGCAGCGATGTTCCCGTTCGTAGATTAGAAGGCTTGGAGCTGCAGACAGGCGTGCTAGCCGGGGAATGTCCGAGGTATGTACGGATCATGGAGAATGGCTTGCATATGGAAGTGGACATCGTGGAAGGGCAGAAGACAGGCTATTTCTTCGATCAACGCGAGAATCGGGCGTCTCTTGCCAAGCTGATGAAGGGCTGGGGACGCCGTAGTGGGATTGAACTTCGCGTTGTTGAGCAAGATAATAGCGAACTTACTTTAGCTGATCCTGTTGCACCTGCAGCTCTTAGCGGGCGGATGGCTCCATTCAATGCGAACGGCAAGGAAGTCACATTCCCGTATTGGGATGGGGCGACTGTTCTGGAATGCTTCTCGCATACCGGCAGCTTCTCGTTGCATGCTTGCTTGTACGGAGCGAAGAAAGTCACGTGTCTCGATATATCGGAGCATGCGATTAATTCCGCCCGGCGTAACGTAGAGCTGAACGGATTCGAGGATCGGGTGGAATTCGTCGTGGCCGATGCCTTCGACTATTTGCGGGAGCATGTGAAGGGGCTGGAAGAACGCCGTGTGCGGGCTGGTTCTGCAGTGGGACAAGAATCAACGAAGAAAGTGGACACGTCCAAGCCTCTGGCAGCACAAGGCCGTACATGGGATGTGGTCATTCTGGACCCGCCTGCATTCGCGAAATCCAAGACCTCGGTAGAGTCGGCTTGCCGGGGATACAAAGATATTAATCTACATGCGATGAAGCTGGTCAATGAGGGCGGGTATTTGGTAACGGCAAGCTGTTCGTATCATGTGCGTCCCGAGTTGTTCATGGAGACGATCCATGCGGCAGCGGCGGATGCGAATAAGATCGTACGGCTAATCGAATTCACTGGGGCTGGCAAAGATCACCCGCACATCCTTGGAGTGGACGAGGGCGATTATTTGAAGTTTGCGGTTCTGGAAGTAAGATCCCGTCAGTAATCATCTGCTGGGTACGTGTGGTTAATCAGATGTATAGGAGGAAATGCCTTGCAAAGCAGGTTAAGCGAAGTCCAGGGGTTCAAAGGGAACCGGAAGCTCCAGCTGATGATCATAGGTTATTCGATTATTTGGCTACTCTTGGCAATCAAGCCAACTAGCAGAGGGGAGTGGCTGCTGGAGAACGTGCTAACCATCGTGACATTAGCCACTCTGGCGCTTACCTACCGAAAATTCCGCTTCTCTAATGCTTCTTATTTCTTCATTTTCCTTTTCCTGTGCTTCCATACGGTTGGCGCCCACTATACATACCAGCAAACGCCGCTCGACGATTGGCTGAAATCGGCGTTCCATACGAAACGAAGCTACTACGACAGACTCGTCCATTTCTTGTTCGGACTGCTGCTCGTATATCCGGTCCGCGAGTGGTTGGTACGTTTATCTGGTTTGAGCCGTCTATGGGCGGCTTTCCTTCCGGTTACCATACTCGTTTCGTTCAGCGGCTGTTTCGAGATCGTCGAAATGCGACTTGCGCTGCTCGTTAACGCTCAGCTTGCTCAGGATTATGTGGGAATGCAGGGGGACATATGGGACTCGGTAAAAGATATCGAGATGGGGCTGGTAGGTGCCATTTGTGCAGCCGTAGTTCTGCAGTGGACAGGTTTCAACCAAACGCACCAAGAGCAACTGCGAGCCAAACAGCATTAAGAACGAAGGTCGCTCCTGATGCTATAAGGATTCCTCGGAGTAGCGCTGGATCTTGGCGGTTCAATAGCATGACCGGGATAATATACAACCACTGAACGAGTCCAATAATCAGATAGGCGACCGGGATGAAGACAAGCATCAGATGTAGTAGCGCGACGAGGCCAATCCCTTTCCATACTTGGATGCCTCTCCATGGCTTGCGTTGAATTGATTTGTCAGGGGCACCTGTTGATTCAGCAGAACCTTCCCTGGCTCCGTTACCTGTTCCATATTCCCACATTATGGCTTCTTCTTGCTGCATGCGTCCAATAATTCGTTCACGCTCCGATTGTTGCCCCTGCTCGTTATGATTCGAATCCGACATGAACAATCCCCCTTTAGTGATCTCTTCAATGTACTTTCCTGTATCGTAACATATTCGACTAAACTCAGGAGCCGTACCCCATAGATTTTGGATAAAAAAACAACTGCTATTCGACCTCTGATTGGAGGGACGAAAGCAGTTGTTCGTGTATAATTGTATTATTGTGCCACGATTTCGTCGATCCGGCGCAATTCCTCATCGGTGAAAATCAAATTGGCTAACGCTGCAACGTTCTCCTCGATTTGGGAAACCCGGCTTGCTCCGATCAGTGCCGACGTCACCCGACCGCCTCGCAATACCCACGCGAGAGACATCTGGGCGAGCGATTGCCCGCGCTCAGCAGCCAATTCATTCAATGCTTTAATCGTGTTGATCTTCTCTTCAGTAATCCCGTTGCTCTTCAGAAACACATTCCTGGCCGCTCTTGAATCTTCGGGAATTCCGGTCAAATATCGGCTGGTCAGTAGCCCCTGAGCAAGTGGACAGAATGCAATACTGCCAATTCCCTCTTGATCAAGCACGTCCTGCAAACCATCTTCAATCCATCGGTTCAGAATGGAATAGTTAGGCTGATGAATGAGAAGCGGTGTTCCCAGACGTTTCATAATGGCGGATGCTTGAGCCGTTTGTTCGGCACTATACGAGGAGATCCCTACATATAATGCTTTGCCTTGTCGGACCAGTTGATCAAGGGCACCCATCGTTTCTTCCAGAGGCGTCTCCGGGTCTGGACGATGCGAATAGAAGATGTCCACGTAGTCGAGCCCCATCCGTTTCAAGCTCTGATCGAGGCTGGCTACAATATACTTCTTCGAACCCCATTCCCCATAAGGTCCTGGCCACATCAGATAGCCTGCCTTCGTGGAGATGATCAGCTCATCGCGATAGGCACGTAAATCTGAACTAAGGATGCTGCCGAAATGTTCTTCTGCTGATCCTGGAGGGGGTCCGTAGTTGTTAGCCAAGTCGAAATGGGTAATGCCCAGATCGAACGATCTTGTCAGCATGCTGCGCATGTTCTCTTGTCGGTCAACACCGCCGAAATTGTGCCACAGCCCGAGGGAGATAGCCGGTAGCTTCAATCCGGATCGGCCGCTTCTGTTGTACTTCATGGTGTCGTAACGTGTAGATTGGGGGAAATACGTCATTGTTCAGCCTCCTAGAAATAACGTACATTCGTTCGTATCTATCATACCTATTAGAATTCATGGAATCAAGTGGGGAAAAAATGATTCATAGTTGAAAAATCCGGGTTCAATCCCGGCCTCATTTGTTATTCTATTATAGTCGCCCTGTTGATCCATGATTTGAAAAAAATAGGGTATACCAAAAAAATGCTGTGATGTATAATGAAACAATGACTCATGAATGGAACGTATGTTCGAATATGGTGTGAGGTGGTTGACATGAATTTTATTTCCAAGCTGTCATGGTTTTTCAAGGATCGATGGGCACATTACACGTTCTCTATTGCGGCAATTGTACTCGTGAATGTGCTCAGCATTATACCTCCTAAGATGATCGGGACCGTGATCGATTCGATCCGATTAGAGGAGTTGACTTCTTCGACTCTTGTGCAGACGATTTCATTCCTGATTGGACTCGGCCTGCTCGTGTATGTTCTGAATTTCTTTTGGGTTACGACGTTGTTCGGCAACTCGGCACTGCTTGAGACCAGTTTGCGTTCCAAGCTGTTCCAACATCTCATGAGAATGACCCCATCTTTTTTCCATCGAAACCGTACGGGGGATTTGATGGCATTAGCGACCAATGATGTACTGGCCATAAGCCAAACAGCTGGTTTCGGTGTGCTCACCCTCGTGAGTACCATAGTGGGAACAACGGTCGTATTAGTTACGATGGTCGTACTAATCGATTACAAGCTCATGTTGGCTGCCTTAATTCCGCTGCCATTCCTAGCTATCGCGATCAATGTGCTCGGCAAGCGTATGCGCCGCAGATTCATGGCTGCGCAGGCGTCATTCGGCCGAATGAATGATCATGCCTTAGAGTCCATATCCGGGCTGCGCGTTCTACGTTCGTATGTACAAGAGAGCAGCGATCTGGAGGCATTCGACCGAGTTACGAAGGATGTAATGGCTAAGAACCGGAGTGTCGCGATGATGAACTCCTTATTCCAGCCGATTATCTCTTCGATCGTGGGAATCAGCTATTCGATTGGGATTGGATACGGTTCTTACCTGGTCTTTCATAATGAGCTCACACTGGGTCAACTCGTTTCGTTCAACATCTATTTGGGTATGCTCATCTGGCCTATGATATCTTTCGGCGAGTTTATTAACATCTTACAGCGAGGCAGTGCGTCCGCAGATCGGATGTACGAATCGTTCGGACAGCAGCCGGACGTACAGGACAGCGCCAAACCGTTACAAGTCGATATTCCGATGTCGATCGAGTTCAATGGACTTACGTTCCGCTACCCATCCGCCCAGACGGACAGTCTGAAGGATATTACATTCCGTCTGAACAGGGGAGAGACTCTCGGTATCGTAGGCCGGACTGGAAGCGGGAAGAGTACACTGCTGAAGCAATTACTCCGTCAATATCCGGTTGAAGAATTCAAGGTACTAATTACTGGGGTTCCTATCGAACGTATTGCCCTGGAGAAGGTCAAGGGATGGATCGGGTACGTTCCGCAAGAGCACTTGCTGCTATCCAAGAGCATTCGCGACAATATTGCACTTGGCCATCATGATGCCAGTCCTGAAGAGTTGAACAAAGTGGTGGAGATGGCATCGTTTAGTGAAGATGTTAAGCAAATGAAGGAAGGGTTAGAGACGGTTATTGGAGAGTACGGAGTTATGCTGTCCGGCGGACAGAAACAGCGGGTAGGGATATCAAGAGCATTGCTGACCGACCCGGAGATTCTTATCTTGGACGACGCATTATCTGCCGTTGATGCTCGGACCGAGAACCGCATCTTGAGTAATATTCGCCGTGAACGCGCTGGCAAGACGACCCTGATTGCGACACACCGCCTATCGGCAGTCAATCATGCACAACTTATCCTTGTACTGGACGAAGGACGGATCGTGGAGCGAGGGACGCATGATCAATTGATGGCTATAGGCGGTTGGTACAAGGAACAATATGATCGGCAACAGATGGAATCGTCGCTGATGAACGAACTGGAGAAGGAGTGAGGAGCATGGAAGTTATCGAAGCCGAAAGCAAATCATCCATCATTGGACGCTTAGCAGGCTACGCGATGTTATATAAAGGCAAGATTACGCTTGCGCTGCTCATTCTGGTTGTAGCAGTCGGGACGCAGCTTGCCGGACCTTATATTGCCAAGATTATTATTGATAAACATATTCTAGCGATCGAGAACACCTGGTATGAGTCTTCTCTGCAGCAAGTACCGAGCGACATGCAGTCGATCGTCTTTCAAGGCAAGGCGTATATACGAGAAGACTGGTTGAAGCCTGGGCAAGCGACAGGTGGATGGGCGCAAGCGTCAATTAAACAGAGAAATTCGACATTCGTATTATCCAGCTCTTCAGGAACGAATACCGAGCTAACCTCCCAGCAAGTAACGGATTTCTATAGTAACGACATTCAGCCCATAGTGTGGCTGATCGCATTGTATCTAATCCTGTTGCTCGTATCAGGTGGATTAACATTTGCTCAATCTTACATCCTGCAGTCTACGGCTTTAAGTATTATTCAACGAATGCGGATGGACATCATGAAACAAATTCACCGTATCCCAGTTCGTTATTTCGACAACACACCGATCGGTCAAGTTGTGTCGCGTGTCGCGAACGATACCGAAGCGATACGGGACTTATTCATGAGCTTCATGGCAACATTCGTGGTCAGCGGCGTCAATCTGATCGGAATATTCGTGGCGATTGCGATCCTGGATCTGAAGCTCGCCCTTATTACGCTTGTGCTTGTCCCGTTCTTCTATCTCGTCATGCGCTTTCACCTCAAGTATGCGAAAGGGTATGTCAAGATCATGCGCGCACGTCTCAGCGATATGAATGCGATGCTGAACGAGACGATCAATGTGATGCCGATTATTCAGGCCTTCCGTCGGGAGAAAGGGAGGATCGGCGAGTTCGAAGTATTGAACGAAGAACGGTATGTGAATCAACGCAAGCAGTTTCGCTTGTTCTCCTTGTCCGCTCGTAACATTGTCGGATTAGTCGGCAGTTTGACTACAGCATTAGTGCTATGGTACTTCGGCAATCAATCGTTGCATACGGCGATCTCATTCGGTGTATTGTACGCGTTTATTGATTATTTGGGCCGGGTGTTTCAACCGATTATCGGCATATTCGAACAACTCACCAACGCTCAGAGAGCTTTCGTATCGGCTGAGCGAGTGTTCGCTTTACTCGATCTGGAAGGAGTGGACACGGAAGAGAATCCGAATGGCGAACGCCCTCGCGGGTATGTCAAATTCGATCAAGTTTCCTTCGCTTACAACGATGAGGATTATGTATTGCGCAACATCTCGTTCGAAGCTCGCCAGGGAGAGACGATTGCCTTAGTCGGTCATACGGGTTCCGGCAAGAGCTCAATCATGAACTTGCTGCTCGGCTTCTATGAGCCAAGCAAGGGGACCATAACGATTGAAGGAAACGACATCACAGGCTTCTCGAAGCAGGAGCTGCGACGACATATGGGCATCGTGTTGCAAGATCCATTCTTGTTTACTGGTGACATCAAGTTTAATGTCGGGATGTACAATAAGTCGATCAGTGAGGAACAGATTCGGCAGGCACTTCGGGAAGTAGGAGCGGAGAACTTCGTCAATCAGCTGCCCGGCGGGTTGAACGAGCCTGTTGTGGAGAGAGGGAACACATTATCGGCCGGTCAGCGCCAACTCATCTCCTTCGCCCGCGCCCTTGTATTCAATCCGGCGATTCTGATTCTGGATGAAGCGACAGCGAGCATTGATAGCGAGACGGAAGGCATTATTCAGCAAGCTCTGCACGTGTTGCGGGAAGGCCGTACAACGTTCGTCATCGCGCACCGGCTCTCAACGATTCGCGATGCAGATCGTATACTCGTCCTGCATCGCGGTGAAGTCGTGGAGAGTGGCAACCATGATGAACTGATGCAGTTACAAGGTCGCTACTACAAAATGTATCAATTGCAAAAAGGGGAGGGAGCAGCTACCCCAATGAGTGCTCCCGTCATACAACCTCAGTAATACTTACTTCGTACCTCTTCTCAGGCTGGCTGGCTTGCTGATCTGTCCGACAAGCGTCCTTACGTTGTCGGACAGCGGAGCAGGCGGATTATGTTGTCCTATAGCCAACGGTCCACTTGATCACGAATACTCTCTACCGCGATCCGGCCCTTCTGGAGCACAGGCGTAGGAACAGATTGATTATAGCGAATAATTTGTTTATTGATAGCTTGTAATTCTTCTGTTATATCTTGCTGACCCAGATCCATCCGTTGAATAAGCTTCACAATCCGATTTCGGATTTCATGCTGTAGTTCGAGCCAGGGAGGGAGAATATTTGCATTTTTGAGCATAGAGTTCAAAGGGTCTCCACCCTGAACAACAATCGGTTTGCCCGTACCTGCAAGATGGTCCAACCCCCCGCTTTCTTGACAGTCACGAACCGCCTGGTCTAACCAATCGTTCACATTCCGTGCTCTTACAATCGACTGTGCCGCGTCTTCTCCGACTATGGGTGGAAGAGAGATAGCATTGTGATTTGCTTTCGTCTCCCCGTTAACGATGAGACTTACCTCTTGATTATCCGATTTTCTGCGAAACCATTTGATTTGCATGTCGATCATCCCTTCCTAATCAGCATGATAACCCTTTCATTACCAAGTATAAGCAATGAAGATGAAATGGTATCGGGATAATAGTGAGAAAATTGTGACAATGATTTGATTGTTTTGTGACAGCGGGAACCTTCTTGCAATCCAGAATCCGATTACTGTTATAAAAATCAAATGACAGTAACAATCAATTATGATAAACTACGAATATATAGTAATCGATTACTATTACTAACTGGAGGTTACAATGAACATTCAAGTATTAGACACAGCTGAGCAATTAGGCGCAGCAGCAGCAGACCAAGTGGAAGAAATATTGAACTCCACCATAGAGAAGCAAGGCTACGCTAGAATCGTGCTTTCAACGGGAGCTTCTCAATTTCCTTTCTTTCTAGCCCTTCAAGCGAAGGCGATCGATTGGAGCAAGGTTGAAATGTTTCACTTGGATGAATACGTTGGTCTATTGGAGTCCCACCCAGCGAGCTTTCGCAAGTATTTGAAGGAACGATTTCTGTCCTTCGCCCCAGTAGCTCGGGCTCACCTTGTTGATGGCGAAGGCGATGTGGCCGCCCATCTCCAGCAGTTGACAGCCGATATCCGTAAGAAACCGATTGACCTGGCGTTGATTGGAATTGGAGAGAACGCTCATATTGCCTTTAACGATCCACCTGCTGATTTCGATRCGAATGCGGCATACAAAGTTGTCGATCTGGACGAGGACTGTAAAGCGCAGCAAGTTCGAGAAGGTTGGTTTGAATCACTCGATACAGTACCGAAGCAGGCCATTACGATGACAGTCCATCAGATTATGAGCAGCAAAACGATTATTTCGTGTGTACCTCATCATGTGAAGGCAGACGCGATCCGTAAGACATTGGAAGCAGGCGTTACTGAACGGACTCCATCCTCGATTCTTAAAACTCATGCTGATTGGTGGTTGTATCTCGATCAGGACTCTGCTTCGCTGATACAGAAAGATTAAGTTTCCGGGTCGCCGCAAAGTAATCTAATCATACTTCGAAAGTATAACCTCACTTTGTGGGGTTATTTTTCGTGCTCATTCCGTAGAGGGTATGGTAATATATC
>NZ_JBFUIX010000044.1:0-55874 GCF_056401635.1 Paenibacillus sp. P4_E11
GCTATGCAGCCGTACCGAAGCTGGACCAAATCCGTGTAGCTTTATTCATCGATTCAGGAAAAACATATAGAGTGGTTGTACCTGCAGTTACTTTATCATCCGACAATGGACTGGATATCGGGCTGAGACAGCCTGCGGCGATTACCAATTGGTTGTCTACTGCGCCCGGTGTTACAGTAAGAGCGAGCCTAGACCGCTATAAGGTTTTTCTGACGGAAACTCAGGATTACACGGCGGCTGACACCTTGGCTAAGGCGATACAAGCGACGCAGGACAAGCCGTTCGTGTTCAAATCGACGAAGCTTGGTAAGGTAGTGTATCGGGTATATGCAGGTACATATGATGATAATCAGGCTGCGAATGAAGCGAAGCAACGAATACTGAGCAACGCAACGCTGGCTCCTTTGCTGAAAGGAATCACACCTGCAGTGATGGGGCCGCTCCACGGCGCGGCTGGCACATTCGCATCGGAAGCGGAAGCTAAGCCGCTGGTCGATTCCTTACTGCAGAACGGGCTGGATGCCTTCTTAACGATTCAACAACAGGCGGGCAAACCGGTTTATGCGGTATGGGTGGGAGAAGCTGCAGATGAGGTTCAGCTCAACGTTGTGAAGCAGCAAGCCGCCAAGTTTGGCATCGTCCTTCAGACGGCTGATCGGACCCAACCGTATTTGATGAAACGGGAGGAAGTGACGTCAGGCTTGACCGGCGTTACGATAGCTCGCGGAGCCGAGCATTATAGCTTGGGAAGCAGCGATTCCGGGTTAAAATTATGGATTACATCCAAGAGCGGCGCCACCATTCAAGTGGATGAGCGAAGTAAGCGGAAGTATCGAGGTAGCCTGGAACTAAGTGAATTCAACGATAGTCTCGCGGTCGTGAACGAGCTGCCTTTCGAGCAGTACATCGCGTCAGTCGTAGGCGCAGAGATGAACAACAAGTGGCCGGCCGAAGCTTTGAAAGCACAAGCTGTAGCAGCCAGAACGTTTGCCATCAAGCAAGGACTGAAGTATCAGATCGCGCATATTTCCGATTCTACTTCCGATCAGGCTTATTACGGTACAAGTGTCGAGGGTGATGCAATTGCTGCTGCCATTCAGGCGACGGCGGGGGAAATCTTGCTGTACAAGGGAGCTCCGATCTTGCCGTATTATTATTCCAATGCTGGTGGAATGACGGGCGATGCGGTTGAAGTATGGGGACAGCCAATCGATTATGTCTCGGTCAAAAGCAGCCCCGACGAGGTTGCTGCAGCGAGCAAGCTGAATTGGTACAGGGTTGTACTTCAGGATGGCACAGCCGGTTATATTCGTTCGGACTATGCTTCCGACACAGGGAAGAAGTCGGCTGCCGGRCTGCCGATTGTGGAAGTGAATGAAGCGGGTGTCGCCATTCGTCCGGCCCCGTTCGTCGACAACATCAAGAATGAGGCTATCGCCAAGGTGAACAAAGGCGACAAACTGACGGTCATTGGCCAAGATAAGGAGTCTTCGGAATATGCCTGGATTCGGGGGCCGTATACGGCGTCCAAGCTGCTCGAGTCCATCAACACGACGGTGTCCCCCAAGGTAGTAGGTCCGCTCACAACCCTGGAAGCTTCCAAGTGGGGACCATCGGGCAGAGTTGTGGAACTCAAGGTGAACGGCAAGCCGGTTACGCTGGCGAAGTCGGACAATTTCCGCACAGCACTCATGGGTGCGCCTAGCACGCTTTTCCAGATTGAAGAGACCGCCAAGATGACGATTGTAGGTGCTGACGGCAAGCAGCGGCAGCTCCCGCAGTCGCAAGGAACTGTCTATGCACTGACGGGAAGTCAGTCGGCTGCTCCTAAGGCACTCGGCAACGGTAACGTATATGTAATGAACGGAGCAGGCTCTGTTCGACTAGCTACACAGGACCCGCAATTCCGCATTATGGGTAATGGCTTCGGCCATGGTCTCGGGATGTCACAGTGGGGTGCTAGAGGACTGGCAGAAACCGGGTATGACTACCGATATATCCTGCAATACTATTACAGTGGAGTCACTATAAGTAAGGACTGAAGCTAATTATGGAAGTCAATTGGTTTGATTTCGATCTTCCGGAACGATTGATCGCTCAGACGCCACTCGCAGAACGCACGTCGTCTCGGCTATTGACGCTGAATAAAGCGACTGGACAGRTCAAGCATCAACGATTCGAACAATTCATCGATTATATGCACGCAGGAGATACGCTCGTTCTGAATGATACTAGGGTAATTCCTGCGCGTCTCTTCGGAGTGAAACCCGATACAGGGGCCAAGGTGGAAGTGCTGCTGCTGAAGCAACTGGATGCGGTACGTTGGGAAGCGCTCGTTCGTCCTGGCAAGCGAATGCATACAGGGGCTGTCGTTCGCTTCGGAGATGATCTCTCCGGGGAGATCGAAGACGAGGGAGAGATGGGGATGCGGACCGTTCGTTTCCACTTCACAGGTATCTTCCAAGAAATATTGGATCGACTTGGTCAAATGCCGCTTCCCCCCTACATTAAGGAACAGCTGAGTGACCGGGAACGATACCAGACCGTATATGCCAAGCATGAGGGCTCAGCCGCTGCACCGACTGCGGGGCTTCACTTCACACCCGATTTGTTGCAGGCGCTGACTGAGAAAGGTGTCAATTTGGCATTTCTGACGCTTCATGTAGGACTGGGGACTTTTCGTCCGGTATCCGCCGAACGGGTTGAAGAGCACGCCATGCATGCCGAGTATTATCGGATCGGGCAGGAGACTGCAGACCTGCTTAACCGGACCCGCCAAGAAGGTGGTAGAATCGTTGCGGTCGGCACAACCTCAGCACGAACGCTGGAGACGATCGGTCAACGTATCGGGGATGGACCCGTTGTAGCTTGCGAGGGTTGGTCGGACATCTTCATATATCCGGGTTACTCGTTCAATCTCGTTAATGCTCTGCTCACTAATTTTCACTTGCCGAAGTCAACGCTTGTCATGCTGGTCAGTGCCTTAGCTGGCCGAGATCCAGTCATGCAGGCCTACAAGGAAGCGATTGAACAGGAATACCGCTTCTTCAGCTTCGGCGACGCCATGTTTATATACGAATAAAAGATAGGATGGAAGGGAATTTTGTAGGATGGCTATAACTTATGAAGCAATCAAGACGTGTAAGCAATCCGGCGCACGACTGGGTCGAGTACACACTCCACATGGAATTATCGAGACACCAGCCTTCATGCCTGTTGGTACACAAGCGACAGTGAAGACGATTAGTCCAGAAGAATTGAAGCAGATGGACGCCCATATCATCTTAAGCAACACGTATCATCTGTTCCTGCGACCTGGTCATGACATTGTGAAGGAAGCCGGAGGGCTGCACAAATTTATGAATTGGGATCGTCCCATCTTGACCGATAGCGGCGGCTTCCAAGTGTTCAGCTTAAGTGAATTACGCAAGATTACCGAAGAAGGTGTACATTTCCGCAATCATCTGAATGGAGATAAGCTGTTTCTATCGCCGGAAACCGCCATGGACATTCAGAATGCTTTGGGTGCAGATATTATAATGGCGTTCGACGAGTGTCCTCCCTATCCTGCGGAATATGACTATGTGAAGAAATCGCTGGAGCGCACATCACGATGGGCCGAACGTTGCTTGGCCGCACACGGCCGTCCACACGATCAGGGGTTATTCGCGATCATACAAGGGGGCATGCATGCCGATTTGCGCAAGCAAAGCGCTACGGAGTTGACTTCACTTGATTTCCCGGGGTATGCTATTGGTGGACTTAGTGTGGGCGAATCGAAACCACTCATGTATGACATGCTGGAGTGCACCGTGCCACTGCTTCCTCAGAATAAACCTCGCTACTTGATGGGGGTAGGTTCTCCGGATGCGCTGCTAGAAGGAGCTATTCGCGGTATTGATATGTTCGACTGCGTGCTTCCTACTCGCATTGCCCGCAATGGGACATGCATGACGAGCAATGGGCGATTAGTCGTTCGCAATGCGAAGTATGCCCGCGATTTCGGTCCGCTTGATCCGAATTGCAGCTGCTATACGTGTACCCACTATTCCAGGGCTTACATCCGACACTTGATCAAGGCGGACGAGACGTTCGGAATCCGTCTAACCACGTACCACAACCTCAGCTTCTTGCTTAATTTGATGCAGGGGGTAAGACGTGCGATCATGGAAGATCGTCTTCTGGATTTCCGCGATGAGTTTTTCGAGCGTTACGGAATGAATGAGAACGACAAGGGCTTCTAACCCAAATTCTGAACTCATTTTCATACGGAATTTGGGTGCTAATCTAAGTATCCAAACAAGGGAGGGAACGACATGTGGTATCTTGCTGAAGGAGAGACTGCGACTTCAGGCCTTTCCAGCCTGATGACTTTTTTACCGTTTATTCTTATGTTCGCTGTTTTGTATTTCCTGCTCATTYGTCCGCAACAAAAGAGAGCCAAAACCCGTACATCGATGCTGAGTCAGCTCAAAAAAGGGGATAAGGTAACGACGATTGGCGGAATGCATGGAACGATTGTTGAGATCACCGACGATGTGATCGTGCTTCGCGTGAATGATGCTACGAAGTTGACGTTCGACCGTTCGGCTATCAATGCCGTTACGCAATCGAGCCCGGTAGTAGAGAGCAAGTAATTCAGCTTGCCGAATACATAGTTGACGGAGCGCGTACAGCCATTGGTTGTACGCGTTTTGCGTTTGAGCGACGTTTGGCATGGTGGGCGCTGCAGGAGCGAATAATGCGGAAGAAGTGGCTGTCAATTCATTGTTGATGGAGGCGAAAACGGCMGTTCCAAGTGAAAAAGGACCCTAGGCTTTACCCCACAAAGTGAAGACTAGCTCTGTAGATAACGCCGAGTACTTTGCGGGGRCCCCGGGTTTCARACATCTTGTTTGAACCTCAYTGATTRTATAAGGGATYCAGYGGTRGGAGGTTCAAGCCAAAAACTCGCCAGGGTCCTCTTTTTCACTTTCCACTCCTGTGTTCACGATGAATCGACAGCCACAAGAACCGAACCCTTGCCAAGCCTGGCGCCCCGCAGAGCGAATAACGCGGAAAATCCGTGTTACAGGCCGAGCCGGGTGCCCCGCGCCCCGAGCACAACCAAAAAAGGACTTTGCCCCCAAGCGGCAAAGTCCTCCTTAGAATCTCTTATTGCATATCGCGTTTCTTCAATTTCAAACTGTGCTCTACATTCATTTGGCCCATGAGTTGACGACCTTCCGCTAAGCGCAACGCCAGCTTGGAAGCTAACAAACCGAGAACCAAACCACCGCACATGTCCGTCAACCAGTGTATGCCCAGATAGAAGATGGAGAAAATAACKATGGCGGCACTGATCGGTACGAATATTCTCCAGAATCGATAGCTCGACCGTCTTGCCAATATCGCCAATGTGACCGACAGCGAAGTGTGAAGACTAGGAAAGCAGTTGTCGAGTCCCGATAAGGGTCGGTATTCGGATTCGAACGTAGGGAACGCATCCAACATCAGGAACCTCACATTCGGGTTGAAAGCATGTACCTCGGTCACCGGGAAAAACAAATAGAACGGAATCGCAATCATATAGTTCAACATAATGGCATAACAAAGCGCATAGAAAAGCTTCTTATTTTTCTGAAACGTGTATAGAAAGATGGAAACGACCATTAAAGCAGTGAAGATCACAACATAATAGTAACTTAAGAAATAGGTCAGTATCGTATTCTCGAATAACTTCTGGAAGATGGATACGAACTGTCCCTCCAGTTTGAAGATGGATGGTGTGAAATCGCTGTGATGCTGCATATGCTGCTCAATATATAGCTCGACTTTGTTGAAGAACAGGACCAATAGGACTGCGCAGAAATGAAACAAGTATTTACGTGAAGTAAACAGTTCCTGAACAAAAACTCCGGCAGCATGAAATGGAGCGAGTGGGCTTCTCTTCATTGTAAAAAACAATAAAATATAAACGGAAATGGCAATCATTATGGTAGCTTGGGTCATCGAGTGGATGAGAAACATGGTGCTTCCCCCTAAAAATGGAAAATGTCTGAGTCTTGAACCTCAATTATTATAGCATAGGGGAAGGGGAAGTGAAATGCTCAAGCACACACTTTATTTCTTCCTGTTGACACCAATCATGCCGCCAAGCGCACCGCAAGCAAATGATAACGTAATCATTGCCAATGTTTGCATATCCATTGAGGCGTCAAATCCGAGAAATCCGGCCAGCAGAATGATGACACTATAGATGAGTCCTGCCAGTCCACCGTGGTACCAACCTTTGCGAACCGCTCTCTTCCCGCTCGCCATTCCGCCGAAAGTCGAAGCTAAAGCATGAATGATATAGACCCATACAGACAAAGATTGTTCCTTCATATCCGTCCACGCCAGAAACAGAGAGAGCACAATCATGCCAGCCAGCAAGCAGATTGTCGCATTGATCAGTCCCGATAGAAGTGGTGAAGATATGCGAATCCGGGGAACTTTTGTAAAAGTATTCATCCTTTTTTTACACCTCCTCCATAATAAGGTTGGTTGGATATAGATCCGGAGTGCAGTTGTTATGATTTCATTGTATGGGCGGCTTGGCCGAAATAGTACAAGGTAATGCGCATGGGCGACTGCCAATTATTGAACAGCTCTATCTTGCATGAGCAAGTAATCCCATGGTCAGAATACCAGTGAACCCAGAATCCACATGAACGGGGGGAGCTTGGTTGCACGCGATAGATTCTTGGACGATATTACTGCGGACAGTACTGATTTACTTTGTCGTCTTCTTGACGTTACGTATTATGGGGAAGCGCGAGATCGGCAAGTTGTCGGTGTTCGACCTGGTCATTTCGATAATGATAGCGGAGATTGCCGTATTCATTATTGAAGATACAGAAATGCCGATCATGCATGGGCTGCTACCTATGATTACATTGATGCTGATTCAGATTGGAATAGCTTTTCTTGCCTTGAAATCACAGATGGTTCGTCGGATGTTCGATGGAAAGCCCAGCTACTTAATCGAGAAGGGTGAACTGAATCGCGAAGAGATGAAGAAGCAGAGGTACACATTGGATGATCTGCTCCAGCAATTAAGGGAGAACAAAGTGGGGAACGTGGCGGACGTTGAATTTGCCATATTGGAAACTTCAGGAAAGCTAAGCGTTATTGAAAAAATAAAAAAAACACCAGTTGATCCCGGGAAGGGTCAAAGGCAAGTTCAATATTACTATGAAGGCTTGCCGCTGCCGTTGATCATGGACGGGAAAGTGCAGGAGCATAATCTAGARAAACTAGGCAAGACAAGGTTTTGGCTGAAAAATCAGTTGCAGGAAAAAGGGGTCATGGACTTCAAGAACGTTTTTTTCTGCTCCATCGATGATAAGGGCAGGCTGTATTTGAATATGAAGCGCAAATAAAGTAGCGGGACCCTATTCAGCGGTTTCAAATGGGGTCCACGCAAAGTAATAGGAATCAACTTCGAAGGCCAGTGTCACTTTGTGGGATTATCTAAAAAATTTACCGAGCCAAGGAATACGCCCAACGTCTTCTCGATCCACCATCCCGAATAGGATCACAGTCGCGCTATACACGATTGCTCCCGCGATGCAGGAAGTGATGAACTTCAGGAAAGTCTGATCTGTCCAGGGCATGTACATGGCGATGTGACAGCAGGCCGCCATAATGAGCATGCCGATTCCTGCTTTGAAGAAAAGGACACCATCCATCCGGAACTTGACATGCCGAGCGACACTATTCCAATGAAGCAGGGTGACGAGGATGATGTTCGCATTGATGGCAATTACGGCGCCCAAGATGCCCCATTGGGGTTTGGAAGCGAGCCATACGATCAGGGAGAGCTTAACAGCTGCCCCGATGAAGGTATTAAGCAGAGCCGTTCCAGGACGATCGAGTGCCTGCAAGGTGGCTTGCAACGGACCCTGGAAGTAAATGAACAGCGCGACCGGAGCCATCATCTTCAACATGCGCGCCGCTTCGATATTACCATACATGTAGTAACAGATCGGTTCTGCCAGCATGTACATAATGACAGCAAAAGGAGCACCGGTGACCAAGGCCAGCTTAAGCGACTGATGTAGTCGCTTGTGGATGGTCTTGATGTCGTTTTTGGCAGCAGCTTCCGATAAGGAAGGAATAAGCGACACCGCAAGTGAATAAGTAAGCGCGCCTGGAAGCAGCAGAATTGGAATGACCATGCCCTGAAGTATGCCATATTGCGCTGTTGCCGCGCCTGTGGCGATTCCAGCCAGAGCCAGGCTTTGTGCGATCATAATCGACTCGAGCAAATAAGAGGTCGACCCAACGAGCCTGCTCCCCGTCACGGGTATGGAGATGGAGATGATCCGTCGAAACTCTGAGCTGAACCGACTATCTTGAACGGAGGTGACCCACGTCCGGATGGTAGAACGAATCGGATTGCGGCGATGGTGGAGCAGAAGAACAGCCATACCGCCCAGTTCGCCAATCACAACACCGATCATGGCGCCGGCTGCTGCTTTCTCGATACCGTAGGGCAATAGCAAGTAGGCGAACGTCAACATAGCAACGATCCGGACGACTGTCTCTACAATTTGTGAGACGGCCGAAGGAATCATGTTCTGTCGGCCTTGGAAGTAACCACGAAACACGGAAGAGACGGCAACAATTGGAAGAATTGGACTCATGCTGATAAACGTATCGTATACCCGGGGGTCAGTCAGCAGCCGCGTCGTCACCCATGGAGCAGCTACGATGCATAATACGTTGAAGAATACGCTTAAGCTAACAGTTATTGTGAGTGAAGTCGAGATGATTCGACGGATACGCTTCACATTGCCTTCTGAATCGGCTTCGGCTACAAGCTTGGCAACCGCGAGAGGAATCCCGCCTGTAATCAAGGTGATGACGACGATCATGAAGGGGTAGCCCATCTGGTACAAGCCTACACCCTCTGCCCCGATTACACGTGGCAACGTAATGCGCGGAATGAAGCCTAGAAGCCGATTAACAATTCCTGCAGCGAGTAGTATGAGAGTCCCTTGGATAAACGATTGTTTCTTCAAGTGGGGTTCTTCCTTCCATGGCGGCTTCAGCTACATAGTTTACTATCATGTTTGGAGTATAGTTATGACTATGCGAAGGATGTCCAAGCTCATGCAATGTTTTTTGCTGGAACGAGTTAGCTTAGGGCAGGAAACAGCCAACATCCAGCGAATACTTAGTAGTAAGAGTTGGAAATGAAGGGGGGTTGCGTAGTGCTTACGGACGGGAATAAGAAGGCTCTGCTGCCAGATGCGGATGATGAGATGAACAAGACGATTCGGGATTTATGTGACAGTAAGGCAGATGAGTTCCGGATGTTGGGCTATGACAGCGTCACTGGGCAGGACGTTTGGAACTGCGTCAGCGATAAATACATCAAGCAGGGGAATCCCTTGCTTCATAAGATGGTCAACGATATTTTGTCTTTGAAGGTCACTACACTAATGAATTGGATGACGCTCAGCATTTATAAAGGAGCCCAATTTTGAGAATTGGGTTCTTTTTTTTGACGATTCAGAATGATTAACTTCGCTGATTGTTCATCGTCTCGGTAAACGCACGGCGTCAAAGGACGCCGTTAGGCGTTTATCCTTGTAAGTGTGTCAAATTGACTCGAATTTTGTGGATCGCTATAATAGGAATATTGAGTATCGAAGGGAGTTCGCTTAGATGGATGTAAAGAGACTCGTTACATTTCTGCTTATCGTGGTAATTGCGTTTGGCGTTATTGGAGGGACAAGCCCTTACTTGTTGAAAAATTTGCATTTGGGACTGGACTTGAAAGGCGGATTCGAAATCTTGTATGAGGCAGAGCCTACTGAGCCTGGGAAAGTGATTAGTCATGATTCCCTGGTTCAAACGGCGAAGAGCTTGGAGAAGCGGGCCAATACAAGCGGCGTTGCTGAGCCTGAAGTAACGACGGAAGGCAGCAACCGGATTCGCGCCAGACTAGCTGGGGTGGAGAATCAGGAGGAAGTTCGACAGCTGTTGAAGAAACCGGCTGAACTGACATTCCGTGGACCAGACGGCACGAAAGAACTTGTAGGAAGTGATTTCGTCGAGGGCGGAGCAGAGATCGGCTTCGGGCAGACGAATCAGCCGGAAATTCATATCAAGATCAAGGAAGCCGACAAGTTCAAGCAAGTGACTGAGAAGCTACTTGGCAAGCCACTCGCCATCTATTTGGATGAAGAAGAACTGTCTGCTCCAATTATTCAATCCGTGTTAACGGATAGTGCAACCATATCAGGCAACTATACGTACGAAGAAGCGAAGAAGATCAAGGACACGATCAACTTAGGCGCCTTGCCGCTCAAGCTGACGGAGAAGTATACCCAATCGGTCGGAGCGTCGCTTGGTGAACAATCGTTGAACCAAACGGTGAAGGCCGCGATTATCGGGTCTGTACTCATCTTGATCTTTATGATCCTGTTCTATCGCATTCCAGGCTTAGTAGCCTCGGTTACATTAATTACGTACACTTGGGCTGTGCTGCTCGTATTTAATTTGATGAACGCGACGATCACACTACCTGGTATCGCTGCCCTCGTGCTCGGGATCGGGATGGCCGTCGACGCCAATATCATCATGTACGAGCGGATCAAGGAAGAGATTCGCAGCGGGAAAAGTCTGCTGTCGTCCTTGAAGGCCGGTTCGAAGCATTCCTTCCGTACTATTATGGATGCTAACATTACGAACCTAATCGCCGGAGTCGTACTATACTACATCGGGAACGGTGCAATACGCGGCTTTGCATTAACTATGATGGTAAGTATTGTCATCAGTATATTGACTAACGTATTCCTATCACGCTTGCTCATCCACTTGCTGATACGCTCTAATATTTTCAAGAAACCAAGCTACTACGGCGTGAAGGAGGATGAGATTCGTGTACTTTAAGGACTACAAGAAACGTTATGACTTTATCAAGCACCGGAACATCTTCTTCAGCCTTTCGGCGATAATTACCGTTATTGGTATTGCCATGCTGCTTATGTTCAACCTACACTATGGCGTCGATTTCAAGTCAGGGACATCAATGGATATTTCCGTTGGCAAGACGATTACACAAGCTGAGGCCGACAAACTGTTCGACGAAGCCGGATTCGTGCCTTCGATTCGTACGGTGGGCGGGGATAAAGGTGACCGGGTATCCGTTCGCTATGATCAAATTCTGAGCGAAGCCGATCTTAAGAAAGTAACGGAAGTGTATACGAAGGCGTATGGCCCAGCTGTTTCCACAGAAATTAATACGGTTACGCCAGATATGGCCCGAGAAATGGGTAAAAAAGCGCTAATTGCCGTCGTCATTGCGAGCTTGGGAATTTGCTTATATGTCACAATCCGCTTCGAATGGCGGTTTGCGGTTTCGGCGATTATTACGATCTTGTACGACGCGTTCTTCGTTATCGCGATATTCTCGATCTTCCGCTTCGAAGTCGATTTACCATTCGTAGCGGCGATTCTGACGACGATCGGGTATTCCATTAACGATAAGATCGTTATTCTGGACCGGATTCGCGAGAACATTCGCTTCACCAAGCTGCGGACGGATGAAGATTTGGCCGATTTGGTCAACAAAAGTATTTGGCAGACGATGGGCCGTTCCATCAATACGGTTATTACCGTACTCATAGCGGCACTATGTTTGTTCATCTTCGGAAGCGAATCAATCAAGTTGTTTGCACTTGCGAAGATTATTGGATTGACGAGCGGTGTATATTCATCCATTTGCCTAGCAACCCCAATGTGGTTCTTGCTGAAACGCAAATCGATGAAATCTAAGAAAGTAGCGGTAGCCAAGCAGTCTTAAGGCAGTCTGCGGCTTGCCGAGAGTCGACTACAATGGTTCAAGGGGTGTCAACATGACAGAGCAGCGGTTTGAAAAAGCTTACTTTGCTGCTTGGTTAGGCATTGTCGGCAATATTTTTCTAGCCGTATTAAAAGGGATTGTCGGCTGGTTGTCGGGAAGTAAAGCATTGTTAGCCGATGCTGCTAGCTCCGCTTCCGATGTGGCTGGATCGATCGCAGTCTTGATCGGATTGAAGACGGCGAACAAGCCTGCGGATGAAGATCATCCTTATGGTCATGGGAAAGCCCAATCGGTCGCCGCGATCATAGTGTCGGTCCTGCTCCTGCTCGTAGGGTTGGAGATCGGGCTGACTTCGGCTAAATCCATATTCAGTGGAGTAGACTCGAGCCCGAAATTGTTCGCGCTAGTCGCCATTGGGGTCGCGATTGTGGTCAAGGAGGCGTTGTTCCAATACAGCCTCCGTATGGGACGCCGTCTATCGAGTCAAGCTCTTATCGCAAGCGCATGGGATCATCGTACGGACGTGCTTTCTTCTTTCGCCGTGTTTCTTGGGGTCGGAGGGGCCTGGCTAGGAGATTATATCGGCCAGCCTTGGTTGTATTATGCTGACCCGGTCGCCGGCTTGTTCGTAGCGTTGCTCGTACTACGTATGGGTTATCGGCTAGTATCGGAATCCATCCATAGCGCGATCGATCATGTGTTGCATAAGGAAGAGACGGAAGATATGCTAGACACCGCTCAGCGGGTCAAAGGGGTTATCGCGGTCAACGAACTGCGCGCAAGAGAACACGGCCATTATGTTATCGTAGATATTAAGATATGTGTGAATCCCAAGATTACCGTTGCGGAAGGCCATGAGATCGGCAAGGTCGTGAAGCAGCAGTTGCTGCGCAGGTTCAGCCACGTCTCCGACGTGATGATTCATGTGAATCCTTACGATCCGGGATATCCTTACAAAAATAATGTAGAGTCAGATCAGCCGGAATATCCAAACCTGCTGCACTGAGGAGGGTCAGAATGCTCCATTCGAGAGCAAGATGGGAAACTGCAGCTTGCGATGGGCAGGCTGCTGAGCAATTAACCCAACAATTGAAGCTACACCCCGCTGTCTCCAGGCTGTTAGTAGCCCGGGGGATGACGACGGTGGAGCAGGCGGATTTATTCCTAAGCGGCGGAAAGGATCATTTATATGATCCTTTTCTGCTGGATGGGATGCATGATGCGGTTACTAGAATTCGAAGAGCGATTAAGGATAAAGAAAAGATTCGAGTCTATGGCGATTACGATGCGGATGGCGTGAATAGCACGGCACTCATGTCACATTTGTTGAAGCAGCTGGAGGCTGATTACGATACATACATCCCTCATCGGACGCTAGAAGGCTATGGGTTGAACTTGAAAGCTCTGGACGCTGCGAAGATGGCGGGCGTGACACTGCTCATTACTGTGGATACAGGCATAAGCGCGACTCAGCAGATCGAATATGCTACAGAGCTCGGCATCGATGTTATTGTGACCGACCATCATGAACCACCCGAACAGTTGCCAGAGGCTTTTGCCATTCTTAATCCTAAGAAACCCGGATGTACATATCCGAATAAAAGCTTGGCTGGTGTGGGGGTCGCTTGGAAGCTCGCTCATGCACTGCTCGGTGACATTCCAGAGACATTGTCTGAATTCGCTGCCATCGGAACGGTTGCCGATCTGATGCCCTTGACAGGCGAGAATCGTTATCTGGTGAAGCTCGGATTGGAGAGGCTCTCGAAGAGCAGCTATCCCGGAATACTGGCGTTGTTCAAGGTTTGCGGGATTGCAGGCAAAGAGATCACTTCGACCCATCTTGGCTACGCACTCGCACCACGAATTAATGCTAGCGGAAGGCTGCAACATGCAGGAGGCGCCTTGAGGCTGCTTACGACTGATGATGCCGAGGAAGCGGAGCGCCTGGCTCTAGAATTAGATCTATTGAACAAGGAGCGTCAGCGAATCGTTGAAGAGATGACTACAGAGGCGCTCGACATGCTTCAAGAGGAGCAGTATTGGGAGCATGGAACGCTTCGGCACCATGTCATCGTCCTTGCCCGCGAAGGCTGGAATGCGGGTGTGATCGGGATCGTGGCCGCAAGGCTGTTGGAGAAGTTTTACCGCCCGGTCGTCGTTCTAAGTATCGATGAGGCGACAGGAATGGCCAAGGGTTCGGCTCGATCGATTGCAGGATACGATATTCACAAGGCGTTGACGTGCTGTCAGGAGCTCTTGGAACACTATGGTGGACATCAGGCAGCTGCTGGCATGACGTTGCGTCAAGAATGGATCGATACCTTCCGAGAGCGACTTCATGGATTTGCTGATGAGTGGCTGAAGGAAGAAGATTTCATTCCTATGCTTCAGGCGGACGCCGAATTCAACTTGGGAGACATCTCAGTAGAAAGCATCGGTCAGATCGAGGCATTGGCCCCGTTCGGTATGGGCAATCCAGCACCAAGAATTCAATTGTCTCACCTTGATGTTCAGGAAATTCGAACGATGGGGAAAGACAAACAGCATCTAAAGCTACAGCTTGCACAAAGCTCACTGGAGTCGGCTTGTACTTTAGAGGCGGTTGGCTTCGGTCGAGGCTCGCTGACCGAGCTAATCTCACCTACTGCCCAGTTGGACGTCATCGGAGAGCTGTCCATCAATGAATGGAACGGTGTACGCCGACCTCAGATCATCATTCAGGACATGCGAGTGGATCAGTTGCAAGTATTCGACTGGCGCGGCGTGAACCGACTCGCACATAAGCTTGGTGAATTGGACAGCGGACGTGCAGCTGTTGGCAAGATGAATCGGCTGGCAGAGCCGCAACGGGCGATTATTGTGGAGCGCAGCCTGCATTGGGCACGCGATCGTGCTTTGCTGGAAGCGACAGGCTGGCGCTTGTACGGATGGGATGCACGGAGTGGGGCTGTGCCATTGAACGATAGCGCTGCTCAAGTACCGATCGCGGATGCCACCGACCTGGTGCTCTATTCTCTGCCGGATGCGGAAACTTCATTGCTGGCCTTGCTGGAGGCGACTCGGTCGGCGGAGCGGTTCTATCCCGTCTTCGCTGATTGGAATACAGATGACTACAAGCTTCCTGGGCGCGATGCGTTCAAGAAAGTGTACACGCACTTGATGCAAATGGGTAGTTGGCTTGCTGAAGATGCTAGAATGTTGGAGCTTCTCAGCAAGAAATCAGGTTTGTCAGTGGCGACGATTCGGTTTATACTAATTGTGTTTGAGGAGCTTTCTCTGATAGGTCGTTCGGGTGACCAATGCCGAACTGTTGCTAGTCCAGGTAAGACGGAGCTGGACTCGGCCCCATCCTATATGTGGAGGCAACACCGGATTGGAATGGAGTCATATACGATATACTCTTCGGCTCAGGAACTAACGGAGTGGATAAGAATGAAACGACTTGAACTGTATGCGATGGAGGTTTCCTTATGAATTTGAAAGATTATATTCGAGTTATTCCCGACTTTCCGCAGCCTGGCATTCGCTTCAAAGATATTACGACACTGCTCAGCAATGGGCAAGTGTATCATCAAGTTATCGACCAGTTGGCCGACTATTACAAGTCTATGAGTATCGACATCATTGCCGGACCTGAAGCCCGCGGCTTCGTCGTCGGAGCCCCGCTGGCGTATGCACTTGGGATTGGCTTCGTTCCGATCCGCAAGAGCGGCAAGCTGCCAGGTGAGACGGTGGAAGCCGGTTACGATTTGGAGTACGGTAAAGATAAGCTCGCTATGCATAAGGATGCGATTCAACCGGGGCAGCGCGTACTGATCGCGGATGATCTGCTCGCAACCGGAGGGACGATCTCGACGTCGATCAAGTTGATTGAGCAGTTGGGTGGCGAGGTGGTCAGCGCAGCGTTTCTGATTGAGCTGTCCTACTTGAACGGACGCGATAAGTTGGGAGATATTGATATCTTGTCGTTGGTGCAGTATTGAGTTGGTGAGTATGTGAGTGAGAAGTAGAACAGCGTGAAGCACACGCCGTTGGTTCCCTTTGGTTAGGGGGCTGACGGCGTTTTGTTTTTTTTATATTTGAATGGGGGTTGACTGGAATACGTGACTTATGTAGCCATTAGTTCCTCATTATTACTTGAAGCCCAACGTCATATGACACCTTTGGATAGGGGAGAGGGCTAGATGCATTTTATTTTAACGAGATTTTACAATTTGAATGGAGGTTGAATGGAATGAATGAGATGTTTGAGCTGGAGTATGAGAAATTTCTGTAGCGGCAGCGGCGTTCAGCGAGTGGATAACGGTTGGAGCAATTGCAGAAAGACTTGACCGGGGAGAAAAAGCTGCTGGGCACGATATTGTGGCCCGTTTTGAAATCGTTTGAAGGGTTGACGTTGGAGTACGAGCTGGTGAGTATCTCGGGGATGAGGATCTTCATTGATGTGTTTTATGAACCTCTCTGGTTAGCGTTTGAAAGCGAAGGGTTTGTGGCCCATGCGGAGAACATTACCCGGGATCGATTTGCATTTGAGCGTATGCGCATCCGGACAATCGCGAGTTATGGGTACAAATATGTTCCGTTTGCCTGGGATGAGATGGATAAGAGGCCGGAAGCCTGTCGGCGTTCGGTGTACGAGTAGCTAGGGCGATTTGCCGGGACGTCGGGTTGTGAGCTGACTGTAAACGAGCACGAAGTGTTACGCCGGGCTATGCGATTGAATCGACCGTTCCGAATTAGCGACGTGTGCAGCTGGCTGCGGTTGGGGGATGATACCGGTCGAAAAGTCTTGAAGCAATTAATTGGGAAAGAACTAATCCGTCCGATCGGAATGGGTAATCTGCGCTTTCACAAATATGTTCTAACAGATAGAGCAAGGGATTATGTACTTTGAGGAATGATGAATATATCATGCTGTCCAAGCCGAAAAAATCGGCTTACAGCGCGTGAAGGAGCTCCGCCGAGCCGTGCAAGCCGAAAAAATCGGCTTCCAGCACGTGAAGGAGCTTCGCCGAGCCGTGCAAGCCGAAATAATCGTATTGCAGCACGTGAATGAGCCCCGCCGAGCCGTGCAAGCCGAAAAAATCGTCTTGCAGCACGTGATGGCGCCTCGCCGAGCCGTGCAAGCTGAAAAAAACGTCTTGCACCTCATGCCGCTCCGCCTGCGCAGCTCCGGCCGCGCTGCACCAAAAAGTCATAATAATCCAAGAACAGGTCATCATTATCCCTTAAACCTGTAACCGCTTCCAACTATAATGGCATAGAACGTCCATTCAACCATTAAGGAAGGTGAACTGATGAGAAAGAAGATGTACAAGCTGCATGTACTGTTAGTCGTCTGTTTATTGTTCACATTAATGCCTGCTTTTGGTGCCAAGGCGAGTGCAGCCGGGGAGGGAGGCAGCTCCGTAACTGAGGCTGTCTACGCCGTATCCCAGGACGGAAGCAAGCAGGTGAAAGTGGACTATGTGAATTTCAACGTGAACAGTCCTACTCAGAAAAGCAATTACGTAGCGCTGTACACGAGCGGTGTAGGCATTTCCAACAACACAACCTACTCCGACAAAGTATTTGTCAAAAAATTTAATGTAGCGATCCAGGTGAACGCACAAGGGACAATTACGGATGTAGTTGGTCCATTGTCTTTGCCGGTGACGGGGAGTACGCAGTGGGAGGCCGATCAGTATATCGACATTCCCCAGGGCGGGTACGTCCTCATTGCCAGCGATTCCTCCTGGAATACGGCTCCCAAGTACAGAGCATCATTGTTCGACTTGGGTAGTCTTGCCATTCATCTGGAGCGAGGTGGGCAAACGGTAGTCCCATCCGACTTCATCCAGCCAATACTGAAGCTGACAACCCTCTCGGGCACGACTGTAACAACGGCCACCTATAACATCGTAGGGAACGTCTTGCAGTATGCACCCAATGCGGGCCTGACGGTGAAGGTGGGTGAGTCTAATGCAACCGTGCAAGCGGATGGTTCGTTCAGCCAATCCGTATCTCTGGTCGCAGGTGTGAACAACATTTCCGTTAAGCTGTTCAAAAACGCGACGCTGCTTCAAGAGCAAACGGTCATGCTTGTCTATCAGCCGTCAACAGGAGATGTGATCGAGTTAGAAGCGCCTCCGCTCGATATCTCAATTGTTGTGGAAGGGCCGAAGAAAAAAATCAACTACATTGATAAGGATGTAGCCGGAATCAGCGATATATTCGCCCTTTACACGACTGAATTCGCCCCGATGATTCAAATTCCACAATATAATGTTGCGATTCAGGTAGACGCTACAGGTCATGTAACGAAGATGGTCAACCCTGCCATCAATGGCGGTACGCCAAGCTGGATCGGGCCAACTGACTTGGAAATTCCCCAGGGCGGATATGTAGTCATGGCTCAAGACAGCAGTTATGCGAACAACGACATCAAGAAGTTTCTAGCCACGAAGTTCAAGGTCGGCGACATCGCCAAGCTGCGGAAAAATGGGAATGTCGTATCTGTCTCAGATGTGATGACTGGACTAGGCGGTATTCCGCGATTACAGATGGACAACATGCCGATGTATACGATAACTGAGATGACAACGACGTTGTCTGGCAAAGTGTCAAATGCCACCGGAGTATCTGTAAAAATCGACGGTCAATCGGTTGCCATACAACCAGACGGTACGTTTAGTAGTGTTAAGCAGTTGTCTGCAGGTGCTAATTATATCGATATTAGTATTTGGAAGGATAACGTGCAGCGGGACAAAAAGACCATTATCGTTTACAGCCGTCCGACACTTCCAAGCGAGAAGCAGATTATTCTGTGGGTGGATCAGGCGTCAAATGCCCGCAAGCTGCAATCGAGTCAAAGTGTGCTGGACTTCCTGCGTAATGCGAAGGATGCCGGAGTTACGGATATAGCATTTGACGTCAAGGGTGTTGAAGGCTTCGTCTCCTACAAGAAGAATGAGTTGACCCAGCGTCCTTATGTGAGCGAAATGACATCTCCGATCCGAAGCGGGTCCAATCCGAATCTCGATTTGCTGGAGGAGTTCATTACTCACAGCCACGCGTTAGGGTTGAAGCTGCATGCGGCGTTTAATGTGTTTGCTGAAGGCTCGATTGCGGTAAAAGATTTTGCTGTGATCGATCAGCATCTGGACTGGGAGGAGCAAGTGTACCGCCCCGAAGACAACGGTCAAATCAAGCGTCTTAGAGAGAGTCAATACGGGATCAATGGGCTGGCCGGCAGCGCCAACGGAGCACTCGTGCTGTTCGTCAACCCGGCGAATGATCAAGTTCGCGACTACCAATTGAAAACGTTCGAAGAAGTGTTGAAAAACTATGACGTCGACGGCATCATTCTAGACCGCGGTCGCTATGACAACGAAACGGCTGATTTCAGCAATGTGACCAAAGCCAAATTCCAATCGTTCCTGCAAGCACGCGGGAAGCAATTGAACAACTGGCCAGCTGATATTTTCACCTACAACAGCAACGGTAAACGCACAGACGGGCCGCTCATTCAGGACTGGTGGGAGTTCCGCTCCGGCACGATAGAGAGCTTTGTGAAAGATACGCATGATCTAGTTGATGCATATGAAGCTACCAAGCACAAAACGATACAAACGTCTGCCTATGTCGGAGCATGGTACGAGTCGTACTATTTGAACGGGGTGCATTGGGGCAGTAAAGACTTCCGGTATGACAGCCGACTAGGGTTCCCGACCGAATCGATATACACGCCGGAGTATTATAAAACCGGGTATATTAGCTACTTGGACTTCCTGATGGTTGGAACGTATTACAGCACGACGAAAGATATTCAAAGGTACCTCACAATCGATTCGATCGTGACCAATGGTGAAGTACCGCTGTATGCCGGAATGGCTTTGGCGGACCTTCAAGCTCCAGCGCTGCAGAAGGAGATTTTCCAAACCGCTATGGGTAGTTCGAACGGGCTGATGCTGTTCGATGCTTCGCTAGCCAACTGGCCGGTTATAAAGGCATCCATTGACAACGAGGATTACGTGAAGGATTATCAAATCGGGATTAGCAAACCCGGAGACGCGCAGTCTTTCTTAGAGGCAAGCTATTATAACATCAATCGTAATCTTGGCGACATGAACGTATACAACGAACAATTCGGTACGTCTACCGGAACGAACAAATTCGGAGTAGAAGTCGTGGCAGATCATACCGGCAAAGTAACTGCGGTCATCAACAAAGTACAGGCATCGACATGGAATTGGAGTGTGCCTCAAGATAATAACAGTACGATACCTGCTGGCGGAATGGTCGTCTCGGCACTCGATGATAGCGGGGTTAGAACGAAGCGTCAACTGCTTGCTAACACATATAGCATCGGTGACGATATCCGTTCTGCTGCACTCTCCGGTTTCAATAAGTATAACGGGAAGACGCTCAACACAGCAGATCCTGTTATCACCGGCAATGTGAAGCTAATGGGAGCTGGTTCTTCGAGAGAAGTGAAGTTGAATGGAATTGCAGCGACAGTAGATGTGAACGGGGATTTCACCGGCCATGTACCTTTGCAAGAAGGCTTGAATTCGATTACATTCACGGTTTATGTAGACGGTAAAAAGACCAATGAAAAGACGATTCAACTTACGTATACGGCTCCTAAGCTTGTAGGCTTAGCCATCAGCAGTTCGAATGGGTCGTTAACAGTCGGTGGAAGTACACAGCTGAAGGTGGAAGCCACTTATGATAATTCGAGCAAAATTGACGTTACATCAGCAGCGGTTCTCTCGAACAGTAATACTGCGGTGGCGTCTGTGAATGCTAATGGCAGCGTCCAGGCGATTCGAGCTGGTCAAACGACAATCCGAGCAGATTTTGGCGGCAAGTCGGCAACGATCGACCTGACCATTAGTGTGCCGCTGCCTACGCCAACGGAGAATGGCATTATGATGCCACCGTCAGCTATTGAATCTACAGTAGAGAATGGACATTCGGCTGTGAAAGTATCGATCGATGCAGAGACGGTCCGGAAAGCCGCTGCGTTGTTGGGATCGCAAGGCAAAGATGGACAGGAGCTTATAGTAGAAGTGAATGGTCAGCAAGAAGTCTCGATCGTCTCAATTCCAGCCCAAGCGTTAGATGAGGTGGTAGTAGGAAAGAAGAAGGGAGCGCTGTTGACGGTCAAAGCGGGAGCAGCTTCTTTCCAGATGCCGACCGATTCCATCGACCTGAAGGCGGTTGCCAAACAATTAGGTGTACAGGCAGCAGATGTGCAGTTCGTGCTCACACTTGAGAGGAAGACAGGAGCAGAGGCCGCGGCACTGCAGGCTATTGCTGAAGCAAATGGAAGCTCGATGATCAGTGATGCTTATGAAGTCAGCTTATCCGCCCGAGCAGCGAACAAGACGATGGTACTTGAAGATATCGGCAAGAAGGATGTAACCTTTACACTTTCATGGACAGGGTCCTTGTCCAAGCATACGAAAGCAATAGACTTCGAACGGAAGCAAGGGGATATGAAGAACGTCTCAGCCAAATTCGAGGAGAATAACGGTGTAACAACAGCGATCATCAAGCATGCTGGCAATAGCACATACGCGATTGTGGAAAAGAATAAAGACAACTAATTCAATCTCGCGACATATGCACATGGAGAGCCCGTTTGGGCTCTCTTTTGGTGTACACATCCATATTCTGAGCCATGCACCACCTCGTCTGGATACAATCTAGGGCATCCATATAACGATTGAGGTTGCAAAAACGGTTGGAATAGGCTCGACAGTTGAYGCCATGCCCATAGACAGGCATAATGATAGGAAACGATGCGCGACGTGTGGAGCCATATTTTCATAAATAGAAAGGGTTAAATGATGGGCATTGAGCAGTTACTTGAACGGGCCGCCGCATACCTCAAGGAGAGCGACCTCAAACGAATCGAAGAAGCTTACGAATTCGCCGATAAGGCCCATCACGGGCAAGTGCGCAAATCGGGAGAGCCCTATATTCTTCATCCGTTGGCGGTAGCCGACATTCTTGTTAACATGCAGATGGACGTGACGTCTATTATTGCTGCGTTGCTGCACGATGTGGTCGAGGATACAACCGTATCGCTCGGAGCTGTGGAGCAGCATTTCGGCAAGACGTGCGCGATGCTGGTGGACGGCTTAACCAAGCTGGAGAAAATCCAGTTCAAGTCCAAGGAAGAGCAGCAAAACGAAAATTATCGCAAAATGTTCGTTGCCATGGCTCAAGATATTCGCGTCATTCTGATCAAGCTGGCCGATAGACTGCACAATATGCGAACGTTGAAGTTCCAATCTGAGGAAAGTCAGCGACGCATTGCTCATGAGACGTTGGAAATATTTGTCCCCATTGCACATCGGTTGGGTATTTCGGCAATCAAGTGGGAGATGGAAGATATTGCACTCCGTTTCCTGAACCCTCAGCAGTATTATCGGATCGTGAACTTGATGCAGAAGAAGCGGACCGAACGCGAGCAATATATAGAAGAGATTATTGAGAATATCGGCCACAAGCTCGGCGAAATGGGCATTGAAGGCGATATTTCCGGACGGCCCAAGCATATCTACAGCATTTATAAAAAAATGACAACCCGAAACAAGCAGTTTAACGAAATTCTCGATCTGCTTGCTATTCGGGTTATTGTCGATAATATTAAGGATTGCTATGCTACGCTCGGAATTATTCATACGTTGTGGAAGCCGATGCCAGGACGATTCAAGGACTATATCGCGATGCCGAAGGCGAATATGTACCAGTCGTTGCATACGACCGTGGTTGGGCCGAGCGGGGAACCGCTGGAGGTGCAGATTCGCACATGGGACATGCATCGGACGTCCGAGTTCGGGATTGCCGCGCATTGGGCGTATAAGGAAGGCACGCTTGTACCGTCGGGGACGTTCGGCGACAAGATGAACTGGTTCCGTGAGATTCTGGAGCTTCAGCAGGAGACGAGCAATGCCTCGGAATTTATGGAATCGCTGAAGATGGACTTCTTCTCTGATCTGGTGTTCGTGTTTACGCCGAAGGGAGAAGTTATTGAATTGCCTGCCGGGTCTGTTCCGCTTGATTTTGCCTACCGCATCCATACAGAGATCGGGAATCGAACGGTTGGAGCGAAGGTCAACGGGCGCATTGTTCCCCTTGATTTCAAGCTTAGCACTGGCGATATTGTGGAGATTCTGACTTCCAAGCATTCGTATGGCCCGAGTCAGGATTGGGTCAAAATTGCACAATCATCACATGCTCGCAGCAAGATCAAACAGTGGTTCAAAAAAGAACGCCGTGAAGAGAATGAGCAGAAAGGCAAGGAACTGATCGAACGCGAACTGAAGCGACTCGGCGTAGACCCATCGACCTTGATGACAGAAGAGAAGCTCCAGGAAGCTTGTAAAAAATACAACTTCAACGATATTGAGGACATGATGTCCGCAGTTGGCTTCGGCGGGATAACGGCGGCGCAAATCTGCACGAAACTGACCGAGAAGATGCGCAAGGAAGCGGAGGAGACGTTATATCCACTGGAGTTAACGTCTGAGGTTAGAGATATGAAGGCACCTTCGCCTGAGCGTAAATCCCGTCCTACACATGGGGTACGCGTGAAGGGTATGGACAATCTATTGGTCCGCTTTGCCCGCTGTTGCAACCCAGTCCCGGGTGACGATATTATCGGTTACATCACGCGTGGACGCGGAGTGTCCGTTCATCGAAGCAACTGTACGAACATTCCTACAGGTGATGAGGACGATCTCAACCGTATGATCGATGTGGAGTGGGAGATGTCCGTTGAATCTAACTACCATGTAGAGATCGAGATTACCGGGCATGACCGCCGCGCCTTCCTGAATGAGGTGCTGCAGGCTGTGTCGGAGAGCAAGACCGTCATCTCCGCTGTCTCGGGGCGCTCAGACAAGAACAAGATGGCGATTGTTCATATGACGATTCTGATTAAGCATATCGATCACTTGCAGTCCGTTGTGGAGAAGATAAAGCGCGTCAAGGACGTGTATTCGGTGCAACGTATCATGCAAGGGTAGCAGAAGCTTCGGCATGGAAGAGGCTCCGCAAGAGAATCGGCACGGATTCCGTTGTATCTGAGTTTACTTTTTTTTACTAAGATATTTCATCAGTTGAAACTCACATACAAAAGTCATCTCGTCACCGCTTCTCTTACTCCGCCACTGTGGGCAGATCCTTTTCGCGTTGGTAAGGTGAGAGAAGAATAGAATGGGGCGAACAAGCCCACTCTGTATTAAGGATTTCGAGTAGCAAGGGAGTAGAGACACAAAATGAGGGTTGTACTACAGAGAAGCAAAGAGGCGAAGGTTACGGTAGAGGGCGAGGTCGTGGGCCGCATAGAAAGCGGGCTCGTCCTGCTTGTAGGGGTGACGCACGAGGATACGGAGCAGGATGCACGTTACTTGGCCGACAAGATAGCAGGATTGCGTATCTTCGAAGATGCAGATGGGAAGATGAACTTATCGCTGCTGGACGTGGGTGGTCAAGTGCTGTCTGTGTCGCAGTTCACTCTGTATGGAGATGTGCGCAAAGGCAAGCGACCGAATTTCATGGCTGCTGCACGTCCGGATCAAGCGGAGCCCCTGTATGAACAGTTTAATGGCATGCTGCGGGAACACGGAGTAGATGTGCAGACGGGGCGCTTCGGCGCCATGATGGATGTCGAGCTGGTCAACTGGGGACCTGTGACGCTGGTGGTGGATAGCAAGTAAGCATATTACGTTCGTTTTCTGGCGATACTAAACGCATTAGTTTCGTGTATCCACGACAGTAGTCAAGGAGTAACCGATCATGCGTCAATCGAAGAAAGAAACGACATTGCTTCAAGCGGAAAATCGCCTGCTACAGAACGATGCCTACGAATCATTCGGCATGCACGGCGCCTCCTTCGCCATGGAAAGCGCTCAGGAGTGGGCGTCCGGTTCGGCCATGGTGAAGCAGTCGCCACGCAGGCCCGTGCGCTAATCAGTCAGGTTGTGCGATTCCGAATCCCCTTCCTTCCCCGGAGGGGGATTTTCATTTGTGTTCCCGGAACGGTTTTTACTAAGACGCGGCTGTGTTAAACTGAAGCATAGAAGCAACAATGGGTGGAGGTAACTTGAAATGAAAGCAGAAATCGTTCAAGTCGGGTTTGATGGATACCGGATGGACATTTTTCATACATGGAAGTTGTTTTTTGAAGATGTGGAGCTGGTGTATGCGGGTGATGATGTTGATGTAACCCGATCTGATGATGAGAATGCTGAAGCGAATGCAGCAAGTACACCGGAGTGGCGAATGACGATTGGGCTCGAACGAGATTGGGGCGTGAGTGGAGCTGGAGCGGGGAACATTACCGCAGAAAGTAGTTCCTCATATGCCGATGGGCTTCATGATCAAGTTGACGGATTCGTAACAGCGGCTATAGCTCGGGTCACACTCGAAGCGCTTTCTGATGGGAACGACCCTACTGCTGACACAATACGCTTCACGCATGTCGAGTCCCGCAAGCTGCGCACTCATAGCTCCGATAACCAGGCTCGCGAGATAAAGCGGACCATTCTTTCAGCCCTGTTAAGGGTGTTGGAAGATGCGACCGGCCAGGAGCAGACATGGGGGGTTCTCACAGGCGTACGCCCGACCAAGCTCATGCATAACCTTCTTAAGAAGCACGGCCGGGAACAGAGCATCCGATTGCTGCAGGACGAATATTTGCTGACAGATGYGAAAGCCGTTCTACTCGCAGATATTGCGGAAAGGCAGCTCAAGGTCATTCCCGATCTGTTCGAGATGAATCAAGAGGTGAGCATATACATCGGCATTCCGTTCTGCCCGACGAAGTGTGCATATTGCACATTCCCGGCCTACGACATTCGGGATAACAAAGGTTCGGTCAACTCTTTCCTAGACGGGCTTCACCACGAAATCCGCGAAACCGGCACTTGGCTGAAGCAAGCAGGTCTCGGGATCACGACGATCTATTGGGGAGGCGGAACGCCAACGAGTATTACCGCCGAAGAAATGGACGCGTTGTTCGTCACGATTCAGGAGTCTTTTCCAGCGATGGATAAGTTGCGGGAGCTGACGGTAGAAGCCGGCCGGCCGGATACGATTACGCCAGATAAGCTGCGCGTCATGCGCAAGTGGAACGTAGACCGGATTAGCATCAATCCGCAGAGCTTCACCCAGCTTACCCTGGACAAGATTGGCCGCCATCATACAGTCGACGAAACCGTCGAGAAATTCATCCTGTCACGTGAGATGGGTATGGACAATATTAACATGGACCTGATCATTGGCCTGCCGAATGAGGGTATCACTGAATTCCAGCATACGCTGGACGAGACGGCGAGGCTGCTGCCTGAGTCGCTGACCGTGCATACGCTATCGTTCAAACGGGCCTCGAAGATGACCAAGAACCGCGATCAGTACGAGGTAGCGGAGCGTGACGAGATTGGTGATATGATGAAGATGGCGAAGCAATTTATGGACGAGAACAGCTATGTGCCTTATTACTTGTATAGACAAAAGAACATGCTGGGCAATCTCGAAAATGTCGGCTATTCCCTGGAAGGCCGCGAGAGCTTGTACAACATTGTGATGATGGAGGAACGGCAGACGATCGTCGGGATCGGCTGCGGCGCCGTCAGTAAAATACTGTTCCCTAAGGAGACCGATTCCGAGGGAGGCGAGCATCAAAAGCTGGAGCGTTTCCCGAATCCGAAAGATCCGGCGATCTACAATCAGGCCTACAAGGAATATTTAGACAAGAAGCTGAGGTTGTTGAATGAGGCTTATGGTCAACCAGTGCGTGGATAGATGGAAGTCGGTTGGACGTGAGCTTTAGGGAATCGGATATACAATGGTATGGTTAGCGGGGCCATGTGACCGTGACTATTAAAGGGGAATCTCAATGACCAAGTCGAGCCCCTCGTGGGCGCATTTGCGGAATGTAATTGCCAATGTGCAAGTGTCCTTATCCGTGGCGGCCTATACGAAAGTGAATATGAAGTGGCGACAATTTGACTTCGTTCCGGATTTTTGCCGGTTCTATTACATCGTAGAAGGGGCTGGCTGTCTAGAAATCGACGGAACCGCCTATTATCCGCAGCCTGGGCAGCTGTTCGTCATGCCTTCCGGCGTGAAGCAGTCGTACTATGCAACTGAGGAGAACAACGCCTTCGGCAAGCACTGGTGCCATTTTAACGCAAAGATCGGAAACCGGGATTTGTTTCTACTACTCGGGTTGCCCATCTTCATTACACCGGATGATCCTGAGCGTCTGATCGACCTATTCAAGCAACTGAAGATGCATTATGAAAGTGAGCATTTCACGGCCATTATCCATCAGAAGTCCGTATTGCTTGAGATTATTGCGCTTTATCTGGAGGGCGCGTTCGCCGCATACGGCGGTAACCGGATGATGAACGGACAGCATCGGATCCAGCATTTGCAGACCGTGTTGAATTACATCGAGAATCATTTGGACGAGCCGATATCAGTTCCAGATTTGGCAGAATTGGTCCATTTTCACCCGAACTATTTCATCCGTCATTTTCATGAGTTGGTCGGAATGTCACCCATTCAATACATCAATCATCTGAAGATGGAAAAAGCGATGCAGCTGTTGCTGGCCGAAACGGATCTTCCGATTTCCGATGCAGCACGTTCGGTCGGGATGGAGCTATATTATTTCTCCCGCCTGTTCAAAAAGCACGCAGGATTGTCGCCAACCGAATATCGAGAGCTGTTCAACCGAGCATGATACGAGCCTTAGATTGAACAAAATAACATTCAAAAGCCCATTGTGGCTTTTTCTCTCTTGACAAATATACGGTATGGGGGTATAGTAATTATCAGAGGTTGACATACCCACTAGGGGTATAGTACATTGATCTCTAAGAGGTGATAACGGTATGGATCATACAGGTAACTTGCACGATCAAGATCAGGATTGCTGCGCCACTGAAGGCGGGGAGAGGAAGAGTCACCATTCGGATAAGCTGAAGGCGAATCTGGTTACTCGGCTCAACCGTATCGAAGGACAGATCAGAGGCGTGAAAGGGCTTATTGAGAAGGATACTTACTGCGACGATGTGTTGAACCAGATCGCTGCAATTCAGTCAGCTTTGAACGGAGTCGGGAAGTTATTGCTCGAAGGACATATGAAGTCTTGTGTAGTTGAGAAAATTCAAGCCGGGGACAAGGATATTATAAATGAGCTCATGGTCACGGTTAATAAATTAATGAGATAACGAATAGGAGGCATATTATTATGCAAAACATCGATTTGAAAGTGGAAGGCATGTCCTGCGGACATTGCGTGAACTCGGTTGAAGGTGCGGTCCGTAATTTGGGCGCATCAGCCAAGGTTGATCTGGCAAGCAAGAAAGTTTCCGTAGAGTTTGATGAATCGTCTGTATCGCTGCAGGCGATCAAGGATGCAATCGAGGATCAAGGGTACGACGTAGTGTAACGGTGCGCGTGGGAGTCGCCGGTATGGGGCTCCCTTTTTTACAACTATTTATATACCCTATGGGGGTATTGTATCAACAAGAATGAGGTGAGCAAGATGAAGAACGAAATGACCAACCAGCCCGAAGAAACAACACTGATTATTACTGGGATGACTTGCGCCGCATGCGCCACTCGGATTGAGAAAGGGCTGAACAAGCTGGACGGCGTGTCGCTCGCAAGTGTGAATCTGGCACTGGAATCGGCGCATGTGGAATATAAGCCAGGGCAAGTGACGATTGAAGATTTGATTCGCAAGGTCGAGCAGTTGGGGTATAAGGCTGCACGTAAGGATAAAGGGGTTAACCAAGCCGAAACCCGACGTAAGGATATTCAGAAACATAAGATGAAGCTGCTGATTTCCGCGATATTATCATTCCCGCTATTGTGGGCGATGGTAGGGCACTTCTCGTTTACGTCCTGGATTTGGGTGCCTGGGCTGTTCATGAACCCATGGTTTCAGCTAGTACTGGCTACTCCTGTACAATTCATCATCGGCTGGCCTTTCTATGTGGGAGCATATAAGGCACTCCGTAACGGCAGCGCTAATATGGATGTCCTTGTAGCTCTTGGAACGTCGGCTGCTTACTTCTACAGCTTGTATTTAACGCTGGAGTCAGTGGGCGGGCATATGCATCAAGTCGATATGTATTACGAAACAAGCTCCGTTCTGATTACGTTGATTCTGATGGGCAAGCTGTTCGAGGCATTGGCGAAAGGGCGTTCTTCGGAAGCGATCAAGACGCTAATGGGCTTGCAAGCCAAAACCGCACTAGTCATCCGTGAAGGTCAGGAGCTGCAAGTGCGAGTAGAGGATGTAATCGCTGGAGATATCGTCGTTGTGAAGCCAGGTGAGAAAATACCGGTCGATGGTGAGGTTGTGGAGGGCAGCTCCTCTGTAGACGAATCGATGCTTACGGGCGAAAGTATTCCGGTTTCCAAAAGCGCAGGCGACTCGGTAATCGGGGCAACGTTGAACAAGTACGGCGTTCTGTGGATTCGAGCAACGAAGGTAGGGAAGGATACCGCCTTGGCGCAAATTATTAAAGTCGTGGAGGAAGCACAGGGGTCGAAGGCGCCAATTCAGCGCATTGCCGATGTGATCTCGGGTATATTCGTACCGATCGTTGTAGGGATTGCGATTGTAACGTTCCTCATCTGGTATTTCGCCGTCGATTCTGGCAATTTCGCAGGAGCACTGGAGAAGGCAATTGCTGTGCTGGTCATCGCTTGCCCTTGTGCGCTTGGACTAGCTACGCCAACATCGATTATGGCCGGGTCGGGGCGGTCAGCGGAGCTCGGCATATTGTTCAAGGGCGGTGAACATCTGGAGGCTACACACCGGATCAAGACCATCGTATTGGACAAGACGGGTACAGTGACCAAAGGCAAGCCAGAATTGACAGACATCGTAGTAGAGGCACAATGGAACGAAGCCGAACTGCTAGCTTGGATCGGTGCGGCTGAACGTAATTCGGAGCATCCTTTGGCGGAAGCGATCGTGGCCGGTGTGCGGGATCGGGAAATTGAATTGCCGTCAACGGAATCATTCGAAGCCATACCTGGATTCGGTGTCAAAGCAGTCGTGCAAGGGAACGAGCTTCTTGTTGGAACGAGAAAGCTGATGGCCCGTTACGATGTTGCGCTCGCAGCTAGTGTTGAGGCGGACATGAATCGGTTGGAAGAGCAAGGTAAGACCGCGATGCTTGCAGCGGTTAACGGGAAGCTGGCGGCAGTAGTGGCTGTAGCTGACACATTGAAGGAAACATCGAAACAAGCGGTGTCCCGTCTACGGGCCATGGGGCTGCAGGTCGTGATGATGACCGGTGATAATGCACGGACGGCTCGTGCTATCGCAGCAGAAGCAGGCATCGACGAGGTGCTGGCGGAAGTATTGCCGGAAGGCAAGGCTGAGGAAGTGCGGCGATTGCAAGGTAACGGGCAGCATGTTGCCATGGTCGGTGACGGCATCAATGATGCCCCGGCACTAGCAACAGCTGACATCGGGATGGCCATCGGTACTGGCACGGACGTGGCGATGGAAGCCGCCGATGTCACCTTGATGCGCGGTGATCTGAACAGTATCCCGGATGCCATCTTCATGAGCAAGAAGACGATGCTCAACATTAAACAAAATTTGTTCTGGGCGCTGGCCTATAATATGATCGGTATTCCGATCGCGGCTGTCGGATTTCTTGCGCCTTGGCTGGCTGGAGCAGCGATGGCACTCAGCTCGGTATCCGTTGTATTGAACGCGCTCCGTCTGCAGCGCATCAAACTTTAACCCTGGAGGACGAAACGATGAAACGATTATGGGTGTTACTGCTAGTGTTCAGCTTAGTTTTGGTGGCAGCGTGCTCGAAGTCAGGTGGGAGCAGTACGAATGGACATGGCGGGCACGGGGAAGCCACAGGCGCCAAGGCCGAAAAGCCCGACACGACCAAGGCAGTCTGGAAGCTATCGAACGATAAGCCGCAAGCGAAGGTGAGTACGAAAGTGTCCGTGACGATCCAGGATGAGAAGGGCAACGCGATTAACAACTTCGATCTGAATCATGAAAAGAAGATGCATCTCATTGTCGTTAGCAAGGATCTATCCTACTTCGACCATATTCATCCGGAATATAAGGCGAAAGGCTTGTTCGAGATCGATACGCAATTCCCAGCAGGCGGCGAATATAAGCTGTTCGCCGACTATGTGCCGACCGGCGGCTCGGCAACTACGAAGAGCAACTGGATTAAAGTCGAAGGAGCTGCACAACCAGCGACGGCCATCACTCCAGACAGTCAGTTAACGAGAACCGTGAATGGCAAAACCGTCACCTTGTCTTACGACCATTTGATGGCTGGGATGGACGTTAATCTGACATTCCATATCGTGGACGAGAAGACGAAACAGCCTGTAACCGATTTGCAGCCGTACTTGGGAGCCGTTGGGCATGTGGTGATCTTAAGCGCGGATGCCGAGCAATACTTGCATGTGCACCCGACCGAGGAGAAGGCCAAAGGGCCGGATGCGAAGTTCATGACGAAGTTTCCCGCGAGCGGCGTGTATAAGATTTGGGGTCAGTTTCAGCAAAACGGGCAGACGTTCATTGTGCCTTTTGTCGTGAAGGTTCCTTAATTGGGGCGAGGAGCTGGGGCAGCTGTAGTGCGGAAATTCCGCGTTAATGGCCCTGAAGGAAGGCGTTGGCAAAGCTGTTGTAAGTTTCACATTTCCGTTATTCCTGTACTACTATCATATATTTGTGATTGATTCATACTTTTGATCCCGTCGGGGGTAGCAATGTTAACTTTAGGAGAGGAATAGGAAAGCCAAATAGGGCAGGGGAGGAACAAGGATGAAGCTAGCGGTTGCGCCGAGGATTAGTGTGGGAGGGAGTTTGTTCACAGGGGAACAGTTGAAGGCGATAGAGTCTGTTCTTGGGGAAGAGGACAAAGTAGAGTTCACAACGTTCAAGCAGCTGTATATCGAAGTGGAAGAGGCACAGGCGGAAGAAGTGAAACAGGAGCTGCTTTCAGTGGGATTGGAAGTGTATCCGGCTGGGTTTTTCTCCAAAAATCTGATTGCTTGCAATTTCTGCAGAGGTGCAGAGGAGGCTGGACTAGCAACAGCAATGAAGCTGAATGAGCTTGTGGCTGGACTGGTTGTTCCGAATCCTCTGAAGATTGGGTACGCTGGCTGTGCGAATGCAACTAGTGAACCGCTGTTCAAAGATATAGGTATCGTGAAGATGAAGGTAGGTTTCGACATTTACTTAGGTGGAGAGGGGAAATCACTCAAAGCTTCAGTCGGACGGTTGTGGAAAGAGGGTGTGCAAGAGGCCGAATTGTTCGAACTGGTGTCCGGATTGATTACGGATTACCAGCAGAATGGGCGGAAGAAAGAGCGTTTCTCACGATACGTCGAACGGGCTGGGTCGCTTAGGAAAGAGGAGATCCCTGAGTGAGTAATAGATTTGTGATAGCTGTAACTATTGTGTAGCTATTCGCGCATTAGAGGTTAGTTTTGTGCAAATTGAGGTAAGCTTCTTCCATTTTGATTTCCATGTCCAGTCTTTAAACTAATAGATAACATCCTGTTGGATGAAACCTATTCTAGTCTGGGGTCCCCGGAACCTTATATGGGGCAAAACATGGAGGGTAAGCACAATGACGGGTAATAAACAGTTACTGACAGACGAACAGATGAGTCAATTCATTACGGAAGGGTTCCTTATTCTGAACACCGACTTTTCCAAACAATTTCACGATCAACTGTATAGCAGCTTGAGCGAGGTATACAAGAGCGAAGGGAACCCCGGTAACAACTTGTTCCCCCGCATTAGGGAGCTTAAGACCGTCTTCGACAATCCGGTTATAACCGGGGCCTTGACCAGTGTTCTCGGAACCGGGTATATGATGCATGCCCACCGGCATGGACATTACAATCATTCGCCGAAACCCGGCAATTGGCATAAGGACAGCTATTGGGGATATAAGCGGATGCGTAATCATCGACCTTGGTGGGCTATGATTATGTACTTCCCGCAGGATACACCGCTAGAGCTTGGGCCGACTGGTGTGATGCCAGGGTCGCAATATCATGAAAGCCGCACGTTCGCAGCGGATGATAATCCAGAGGAAGCAACAGCGGCGGGCGCTGCCGGGACATTCGCACTGATTCAATACGACATCTGGCATCGTTCTACGGCCAATTTGCTAGGTCGAGAACGCTTCATGCTCAAATTCGAATTTATGCGCACCCAAGCACCAACAGCGCCAAGCTGGGACAATCAACAATCGGAATGGACCACTCCGGCCACCTTGTCACCCTCGATCCATTCGCACGAAGTGATCTGGCGCGACACTTGGAACTGGCTGTCTGGCCGATCAGGGGATGTGCGGGCGAGTGATCTGGTTGCAGCTGCTAGTGGAGTGCAGGAGCAGGCGAGTATGAGTGAGCAGGCAGGCGCAGTGCAGGAGCTGATCGCGCAGCTCCAAAGCGATGACGTGCGCGTGCGCACGTGGGCGGCCGACCGACTGGCGCTGTCGGGCGTCACCGAGGCGTCGGCGGCTTACGACGCCACCGTCACCGCCCTCGCGCAAGCGCTAGAGGGCGGATACGAGCCGGCGGCGCTGAACGCCGCCTACGGGTTGGCGCGCCTAGGCGGCGCGCCTGCAAGAGCAGCGCTGCTCAGCGCGCTGCAGCAAGGCTCGCGGCCCGCGTCGCGCGCGGCCGCGTACGGCTTGACCGCCGCCGGCGCGTCGGCGGTCGAAGGGCTGCTGGCGGCGCTGGACAGCGGCCAGGAAGATGCGGCCGCGCTAGCGGCCTTCGCCCTTGGCGAGCTGCGAGAGGCGGCGGCAGCCGCCGTGCCTGCGCTTGCGCGCCAGCTGCGTGCGCACGAGTCAGAACGCGTGCGCTCGGAGACCGTCGATGCGCTGGGGCGCATCGGGACGCCGGCCGTAGCTTGCACGGCAGCCTTGGCCGGCAGCCTGCAGGATGAGAGCACGCAAGTCCGGTTTATGGCCGGACTTGCGCTAACGATGCTCGGCGCCGCAGCCGATGATGCCGTTCCGGCGTTGGAAACGGCGCTCGACGACGAGAACCGGTACGTCCGAGCCCATGCCGCTGAGGCGTTGTTCTACATCGGCACAGAGCGGGCGAAGGATGCCCTTTTCCGGTTCCTGCGCTTTTCGCGCTGGTGCCCGAGTACGACCCCGGCCAGTACTTTTTACCCTTAATCGAACTTATATTTAGAAATTCAGAGGCCCATGCATAGTGCATGGGTCTTCTTTCGAGTAAAACTACAGTTTTTGGGGGCATTGCGGACATAATGAGGCTGTCGATTAACTGTGGACAAGAGGAGTGGAAAGTGAAAAAGAGGACCCCAGCGAGTTTTGGCTTGAACCTCCATACCGCAAAATCCCTTATACAATCAAGGAGGTTCAAACAAGATGTTTGAGCTCTCGGGGGCCCCACAAAGTACTCGGCGTTATCTTCAGAGCTGATCTTCACTTTGTGGGGTAAAGCGTAGGGGTCCTTTTTCACTTGGAGCGGCCGTCTTAGCCCCCATCATCCATGGATTCTTAATCAAAGATTTAGTCAAGCTTTAACTAAACTTTAACGCAGATAAAGCAACAATACTTTAAAATAAATTTATAGTCTTGATGGAGTGATAAGCCAATTTCAGATCAAGAATTTCTCTGCAAACTTGTCTGACCCAATGGGTAGGAGGAAGGAGCGTAAATGGAAACCAATAGCCTAAGAGCACATGTCCTCCATTCGCTAGGAGCGAACGAGGCAGAAACAGAAGAGTTGCTCGCGTACAACGAGAATCGGTTCCGATTCTCGTTATCGGATGGGCAAACGTTGCCCCTTGCCGACGAGCCCTTTGTCCAAGCTTGGCGAAGTTACGCAAAAGAGGCTGAGTCGAGAGGCTTGTTTCCTGTACTTCAGGAGAAGCTCGTGCAACTGCAATTCCCAATCCGCGAGGGAATCAGTGGTGATGAATCATACAGGTCCGCTACGCTCAAAGGCATATTGCCTTTACCTGAATGGAACTCAGAACTCCTCCACCTTGACCGACCAGATCTGCTCACGTTGCAGTTGTATCCGACTCCTGCTGGAACGATACCAATCCTGATCAGCCGCTACCGGGACGATTTCGTCAAGCTGGTGCAAGCGTTCACAATGCGCAACGAACCTAGACCCGTACCACAGTCACAAGGGGCGCCAGGCGGACGAAGCTGCATGGAAGGAAGAGTTTCGCAGCCTTATTCCGCGAACGCAGTTGTATCGCGATCGGTTTATATTGCTTAACGACGGACCGTACAGTGCGGTTCCGGCCAAGGACATTGGATTGGAGGATGCGGATTGGCGCAACAAGTCGCTAGTTATTCGCAGAGAGCACGAATGTGCGCACTATTATACGTCGCGAGTCCTTGGGTCCATGCAGAATCGAATGCTAGATGAATTCATAGCCGACTATGCCGGGATCAAGGCGGCAATCGGTAGTTATCGAGCGGACTGGTTTCTGCGGTTTATTGGACTAGAGAATAGTGGAGATTACCGCGCAGGAGGCAGGATGACGAATTATCTAGGCGAACCGCCTTTGTCTCACGGGGCCTTTCGTATTTTGCAACAGGTGATACGACTCGCAGCACACCATCTGGAAACGTTCGATCGTACGAGTGAACATTCACATGATCTCTATGCAGCAATAAGGACAATAGCAGGTCTTTCGCTAGAAGAACTGGCATCGGAGGAAGCCTTGGAACGGTTGCAGGCATTACCCTAGCAGGGCTTGAAGATGGAAATCGAGAAGTGGATGCAAACGGATGGACGTAGGATGATCGAGGAATACGAACCAATTACTTGAAATCACGATGAGCGTTGGCGGATTCGATTGAGATGAAATAGGTAAAAGTCTGCCGTAGCAGACGTTTTATTCATTTTTGACCCGGAATATGGTACACTTCAAGGGGTCGACTTAGTGGTAAGTCGGACTTGTTACGTATTTTTTTACGATTAGGATGGGTGAGATGGCAGCAAAACGTCGCATGAGCAAGGAATACAGAAACAACGTACTTTTATTTGCAGGATTAGTATTGATTGCCGCGTTAATCGGGGTATGGGCGTTCTTCTACCTGACATCGGACAAGCAGACGGTAGGCGATCCCAAGGTGCTGGAGAAGGTTGAATGGGTGAAGCAACCCAAGGACCAGTATGATGTCATCGTCGTCGGAACGGACCCGGAAGGCATCGTGGCCGCTGTTTCCGCTTCGCGTAATGGGTTGAAGACGTTGTTGGTCGACGGACGCGATCGCGAGATTCTAGGTGGACTTATGACCATAGGATGGCTGAACAGTTTGGATCACAATTACGATTCGGACAAGAAGGGTATATTGCCTGGAGGCAAGGATGATATTTTGAACAAAGGGCTGTTCTCGGAATGGTATAAGCAAGTCGAGGGCGATTCCTTTGATGTGATTACAGCTGCCAATGCGTTCAATAAAATGGTAAAAAACGAAAAAAATATTGACTTATATATGAAAGCCAAAGCTATGGATCCGATTACGGAGGACAGCTCGGGTGGCATGAAGCAAATGACTGGTATCGCGATTACGAAAGCCGACGGCAGCAAGATGACCGTCAAGGCTAAGACAATCATCGATGCTACTCAGGATGCTGATCTCGCTGCTGCTGCAGGCGTACCGTTCACAATTGGCCGGGAAGACTTGGGCGACAAGGAAGCGCGGATGGCGGTTACACTCGTATTCCGACTGAAGAACGTAACACCGGCCGTATGGGAACAGGTGAAGAAGCATCTGAAGAATGACGGAAACGATGGTACGGATGCGAACGAGTTGAGCGCGTGGGGATACGGGGAAATGCAGCAATACCCCGCTCAGAACAAAGAGCGCGTCAAGATGCGCGGATTGAATATCGGTCGTCAGAACGATGAGACTTTACTGATCAATGCGCTGCAGATCTTCGGGATCGATGGTCTAGATGCGAAATCCCGTGCCGAAGCGTTCGAGATCGGGAAGAAAGAGTTGCCTTACGTGGTGGAGCATATGAAGAAGCTATATCCGGAATTCGCCGGTCTTGAGCTGGATGGTACTGCGCCCGAGCTATATGTGCGGGAAACCCGGCATATGCAAGGGGAGTATCGGTTGACGATGGTTGACGTGATGGAGAACAAGGATCAGTGGGACCGCGTTGCACTAGGTTCCTACTCCGTCGATATCCAGCGTATCTCACCGACCGATAATGGGGCTGTCATGAGCCATCCGCAGAAGTATGCGGTTCCGTTCCGCAGTATCGTGCCCCAGAAGGTCGATGGCTTGCTCGTCGTCGGCCGCTCGGCCAGCTTCGATACGCTGCCGCACGGAAGCGCACGGGTCATCCCTGTCGGGATGGCTACGGGTGAAGCGGCTGGCGCAGCAGCAAAACTCGTTATCGACAAGAAGGTGACGTTCCGTCAACTGTCTGCCTCGAAGGAGCAGATTGTGGAGCTACAGGATATGCTGAACAAGCAAGGTATGGATTTGAAAGCTTATACGCCTAAGGCGCAAGCATTCATGCAGCATAAGGCCTATGAAGGGCTGAAGACTGTCGTCAGCATGGGACTTGTGATCGGCGGTTATGACAATAGCGGCTTCAATATGGAGCCTGCGTCCAATCCGCAGCGGATGGTTAATCTGATGCAGGGCGTGAAGCGGGTACTTAAGCTGTCCGGCGATGCGACTCCTGCACTGGCATCGGTACAGGACCCTGCTAAGGCGGCGCTTACGCTCGATCAGGCAGCGCTGACTATAGCGAAGGTACTCGGCTTGAACCCTACAGCAGCTCAAGCGGTGCAAGAGCTGCAGACAAAGGGTTACCTGAAGAAGGAAACCGTGGACGGTATCGCCGACAAGGCGAAGTTGAACAACGGTGATACGTACATGATGGTACGTGACGTGAAAAGCAAAGTGAAGCCGTAGGATAAACAGCCTTCTTGTGCTCTTGAGCCAGGAAGGCTGTTTATTTTTATTCATGTTCATACATGTAAGAGACCGGTTATTTAATGCTATCCTGCTTCCGTCAAATTGCTTATAGTAAGAAGTATACGAGTCCATTGTTGTTGACGAGATAGAGGAGGATGCAGAGATGGCTTATACGTTGAGTACAACTGGGGAACCGATTCAACTGTTTGATTTGTTGGAAGGCTTGGACAAGGATGCACCGTTAGTGGAAAAGAAGGCAAGATGGGCGCAGAGATCGCAATCGATTCGTGCATCGGTTGAACAAGCGCTTGGTCCGTTCCCGGAACGGATCGTGCCGCAAGTTACACTGCTAGATAAGCAGGAACTGGATGGCATTGTACTGCAGAAGCTCGAGTATGCGAGCTGGGACGGCGATCGTGTACCGGCGTATATGCTCGTTCGTCCGGATATTCAGACAGCGGGTGCTATCGTACCTGACATCATGGCCCTGCATCAGACCGTATCGCAGGGGAAGGACGAAGTTGTCGGCTTGTCTGGTAGAGAGGATTTGAAGTTCGGTTGGGAGCTTGCCAAACGCGGCTATGTTGTACTAGCACCGGATGTTCTGAGCGCGGGTGAGCGCATCTATGAAGGCAAGCAAGCGTACCAAACGGCGCCGTTTCAGGAACGTTATCCGGAATGGTCGATGATGGGGAAGATGATATACGACCACCAGTTGGGTTTGGACGTCTTGAGCCGGATGCCTACATATCCTTGGTGGGTGTGGGCGCGCACTCATTTCCATCGTACGCACGCCAAGCCGCGTATGCGTGGTTGGATCGTAAATTGAAGCTTGGATAAACCGCTTTCAGCATTGTAATGAAATTGTAATCTTATTTTCATTCTGGCTTAATATTGGGCGGCTATACTAAATCTCGACCCCCTTTTAAAATATAGATTCACTTGACAACCTGCGGCTATGCCGCAGGTTATTTTCTTGGAATTATAGAGTTATGGAGTTACGATTCTGAGGATTGATTCCCGGGTTGAGAAGGATCGGCTGGGATAACTGATTGGTTCATATCGGGGGTTGATTGCTTCAAGTGCTGGAAACAATCATGACAGAATAAGTTTCCGTGATCGACAATTCCGTCGAGAAATCCGTCCCTACAAAATACTTCGGACCTGCACTTCACGCAAACGCCTACAAGTTCCATCGACTCACCTCCAGCACACTTAACACGGACTATTAAGTCTATTTTAACACATTTTTCACCGCTGTCCTTGACTTTGTGGCTCGGCAAGATTACAATCTTAACTAATATGTTCGGATTCAATGATGGGAAGAAGTAGATCAGACCCATGCCCCTAGAGAGGAAAGCCCAGGCTGCAAGCTTTCTGGCAATGACTGAGTGAAAGACATCCCGGAGAACAAATGGTGAACGATTATTCTTGCATAGACAAGGAACGATTCATTAGCCATTATGCGTAGGCGGGCGTTAACCGTATTGAAGAGCGTGCCGGGGTGAAAGCTTGCAGGTGCGAATTTGGGTGGTACCACGGGTGATTACATAATCCCTCGTCCCTGACAGTAGTCAGGGATGGGGGATTTTTTGATTTGAAGGCTTGATTCGGGATAGAAAGGGTGGGAACAGTGAGCATTCAGAAACCAAAAGGGACGCAGGATTTGCTGCCAGGCGTCGTAGAGAAGTGGCAGTACATCGAGAATAAAGCGCGTGACATATGCGCCAGATTCAACTACAAGGAAATCCGTTCTCCGATCTTCGAGAATACGGAGTTGTATCAGCGGGGTGTCGGAGAGACGACCGATATTGTCGAGAAGGAAATGTACACATTTCTGGACAAAGGCGATCGCAGCATGTCGCTCCGTCCAGAAGGGACAGCGGGGGTCGTTCGCGCTTACGTGGAGAACAAGCTATACGGAGAGCCGGACATAGCCAAGCTATACTACATCGGCCCGATGTTCCGTTACGAGCAACCACAGGCTGGCCGCTACCGGCAGTTCCATCAGTTCGGGATTGAAGCGTTCGGTTCGACAGATCCGAGCCTGGACGCCGAAGTAGTCGCCATGGGTTACTTGTTCTACAAGGAGCTTGGCTTGAAAGGCGTGCGGGTGGAAATCAATTCGGTTGGTAATCCAGCGGTTCGAGCCGTGTATCGGGAGAAGTTGCAGCAATTTTTTGCCCCGGTGAAGGAACAGCTGTGCAAGGACTGCCAGTCGCGTTATGATCGTAACCCAATGCGTATTCTAGACTGCAAGAAGGACCAGCAGTTCGGAGTTGGCGCTCCTTCCATTCTGGATTATTTGGACGAAGAGTGCTCGGTTCATTTCGCTAAGGTACAGCAGCACTTGACGGACATGGGTGTGGAATACGAGATCAATCCAAGAATGGTACGCGGTCTCGATTACTATACACACACAGCGTTCGAATACAAGTGTGCGGGCATCGGTGCGATCGACACGATCAGTGGTGGAGGTCGCTACAACGGGCTTGTGGAACAAATCGGCGGCGATGATCAGCCAGGCGTCGGTTTCGGGCTCGGTATGGAGCGCGTGCTTCTTGTATTGGAAGCGCAGGGTGTGGATATCCCAGCGGGACGTCCGTTGGATGCGTACTTGATTGGTATGGGCGAGCAAGCGGAAGCTGTCGTAGCTAAGCTGTTGTTTCAACTACGGGCAGCAGGCTTGACCGCGGAGAAAGATTATCAGGGGCGCAAGATGAAGGCGCAGATGAAATCGGCCGACCGCATGAACGCACGTTATGTCGCCATTCTTGGGGATGACGAGCTGGCAAAGGGCGTCATCTCGCTCAAGAATATGGCGAACGGCGAGCAAGAGCAAGTGGAGCTGGACCAATTAGCAACACAATTAACCAAACTTTAGGAGGATCATCATGCTACTCAAAACTCATCATTGCGGTAAATTAGACAAATCCCACGTCGGTCAGACGGTTATCCTGAACGGTTGGGTTCAAGTTCGTCGTGACTTAGGCGGCGTATTGTTCATCGACCTTCGCGACCGGAGCGGAATCGTGCAAGTCGTGTTCAACCCGGATTTCTCTGGCCAAGCGCTGGACATCGCTGACAAAGCGCGCAGCGAGTACGTACTGGCCGTTCAAGGTCAAGTCGTGGAGCGTGACCCGGCTACATTCAACCCGAACTTGCAAACCGGTGAAATCGAAGTTCAAGTGAAAGAGATTGAAATCTTGAACGCTGCGAAGACACCTCCGTTCTTCATCGAAGATGGCATTGAGATCGACGAACAGCTGCGTTTGAAATACCGTTATCTCGACCTGCGCCGTCCGGAAATGCAGAAGACACTCTTGCTTCGCTCCAGAGCAGCCAAAGTATTCCGCGACTTCCTAGACGAGAATGGCTTCCTTGATATCGAGACGCCGATTCTGACCAAGAGTACACCGGAAGGCGCTCGTGACTACCTGGTACCAAGCCGTGTTCATCCGGGTGAGTTCTTTGCCCTGCCGCAATCGCCACAAATCTACAAGCAACTGCTCATGGTGAGCGGACTGGAACGTTACTATCAAATCGCCCGTTGTTTCCGCGACGAAGATCTGCGTGCTGACCGTCAACCTGAGTTCACACAAGTGGACATTGAGACGTCGTTCCTGTCTCGCGATCAACTGCTCGATCTGATGGAAGAGCTTGTAGTTCGACTGTTCAAAGAGACGCTCGGAGTCGACATCCCGCGTCCGTTCCAACGACTCAGTCACGCAGATGCGATGGCCAAATACGGTTCCGACAAGCCAGATCTGCGATTCGGCCTTGAGCTTGAAGATGTATCCGACATCGTAGCCGAATCAGGTGTGCAGGTGTTCGCGAGCGTGATCAAGAAAGGCGGTCAAGTGAAAGCGTTGAACGCCAAAGGCTGTGGAACGTGGAGCCGTAAGGAAATTGATGACCTCGGACCTTTCGCCGCACGTTATGGTGCCAAAGGATTGGCCTGGATCCAAGTGAAGGATGGCGAATTCAAGGGGCCGATTGTGAAATTCTTCAATGAGCAGGAGATTGAAGCGCTCAAGGCTCGTCTTGGCGCTGAGGAAGGCGACCTGCTGTTATTCTCGGCCGACACGAAGAAAGTCGTTGCCGATGTGTTGGGCAACCTGCGTCTGAAGATCGGTCGCGATCTCGGTCTGATCAACGAGAAGGAGTTCAAATTCGAGTGGGTCGTCGACTTCCCGCTGCTCAGCTATGATGATGAGTCGAAGCGTTATGTAGCCGAACACCATCCGTTCACACGTCCGAACGACGAAGATGTGCACTACTTCGACACTGACCCGGGACAAATCCGTGCACAAGCCTATGACCTCGTATTGAACGGGTACGAAGTGGGCGGAGGTTCGATGCGGATTTTCCAACGCGATATGCAAGAGAAGATGTTCGCAGCGCTTGGCTTCTCCAAGGAAGAAGCTCAAGAGAAGTTCGGCTTCCTGCTCGACGCTTTCGAATTTGGTACTCCGCCGCACGGTGGTTTCGCGTATGGGTTCGACCGTCTGGTTATGTTGATGGCTGGACGTAACAACCTGCGGGAGACGATTGCGTTCCCGAAGACAGCCAGTGCAACGGATCTGCTTATGAATGCTCCATCCGAAGTCGATGGGAAGCAGCTTGAAGATTTGTCCATCCGCCTTGCCCTGAAGCAGCCTGCGGCCAAGTCCTAGTAACGGCTCCCTATTGAACGGATGAAGAGGAGAAGGTGAACGTATGCTGCATCAATTTTCCAGAACGGAATTAGCAATAGGTCCTGAAGGTATTGAAGTGATGAAGGGCAGTACCGTAGCTGTGCTAGGGTTGGGTGGAGTAGGCTCAATTGCTGCTGAAGCACTGGCGCGCTCTGGTGTAGGCCGCCTCATCCTGATCGACAAGGACGTTGTGGACATTACGAATATTAATCGTCAAGTCCATGCGTTCCTCCATACCGTCGGGCAGTCCAAGGCCGATCTGATGGAGCAGAGGGTCAAGCAGGTGAACCCTGAGATTGACGCTATTGCGCTGAATATGTTTTATACCGAAGAAACGTACGAGCAACTATTTGCCTACCCAATCGACTATGTGCTGGATGCTTCCGACACGGTTACGTATAAAATCCACATCATCAAAGAGTGTTTGCGGCGTAAAATCCCGATCATTTCTTGCATGGGCGCGGCAAATAAGATGGACCCGACCAAGTTTCAAGTGGCAGACATCTCCAAGACGGAGATGGACCCGCTTGCTCGGGTTATCCGGCAGAAGTTGCGTAAGGACGGCATCCATAAAGGGGTTAAGGTCGTGTACTCGACAGAGGAACCGATGAAGCCGAGAGTGGATGTGACGGAGCGAATTGTTCCCGAGAATGCACCTGATCGGCGCAAGGCTCAACAGCCTCCTGCAAGCAATGCCTTCGTTCCTCCTGTGGCAGGTCTTATTATGGTCAGTGTGGCTGTGAAAGATTTGCTCGCTCGAGCTGCGAAAAAGTCTAAAGCCTAATTTGTTTGTTTCAATGTGCAACCACAGGAGAGCTGTCACTCAAGAGGTGACGGCTTTCCTGCATCCAGGCGGGTATGATATTAGGCAGGGATTGAGGGCGGTAGCGAGAAGGCTGCCATTATGGATATCAACGAGGTGAATTTTAATATGGATATGGACTTATTCTCCAATCACGAATCTTCGAATCCTATCGGTAAACTGTTGGCGGATCGTATGCGTCCACGGACGCTGGAGGAATACTTCGGTCAAGAGTCCATCGTTGGACCTGGCAAGCTGCTTCGGAGGGCGATAGARGCCGATCAAGTGTCTTCGATTCTGCTTTACGGGCCGCCGGGAACGGGAAAGACGACACTGGCGACGATTATTTCCCATCATACCAAAGGGGATTTCGTCCGGTTGAATGCTGTCGATGCTTCGGTCAAAGATGTACGCGAAGTAATCGAGCAGGCCAAGCAGACGAAAGCGATGTATGGGCGCAAAACGATTCTGTTTCTCGACGAGGTGCACCGCTTCAACAGCTCGCGGCAGGACGCGCTGCTCCCGGCAGTCGAGCAGGGCGTTATCGTCTTTATCGGTGCGACGACCGAGAACCCGTTCCACTACGTGAACGGGGCCCTGCTCTCGCGCTCCACGCTGTTCCAGCTGCAGCCGCTGACGCACGAGCACGCGCTCGCCGCCATGCGGCGGGCGCTCGAGGATCGCGAGCGCGGCCTCGGCTTCCTGCCGCTCGCGGCAGAGGAAGCGGCGCTCACGCACATCGCGCAGATGGCCGGCGGTGACATCCGCCGGGCGTTGAACGCGCTTGAGCTGGCCGCGCTGACGACGGCCCCCGATGCGGACGGGACGGTCCGCATCACGCTCGAGGTCGCCGAGGAGTCGATTCGGCGACCTACGGTGAAGGCGGACGAGTCGACGCAGTACGACGTCTTGTCCGCCTTTCACAAGAGCGTGCGCGGCTCGAGCGACGCCGCTCTGTACTGGTTCCTCCATGCCGTCGAGAACCTCGGCATGGACCCGATGGTGTTCCTGCGGCGGCTCATCGTCGCTTGCAGCGAGGATATTGGCCTAGCGAACCCGCAGGCGATGGTGCAAGCGGTGACCGCGATGGACGCGTTCCGCAAGATCGGCTGGCCGGAGGCCAAGTACAACATCGCCCAGGCGATCTTGTTCGCCGTGGAGAGCCCCAAATCGAACTCGGTGGCGATAGCTATTTCCCGGGTAATCGATTCGTTCGAGCGGACCAAATCGGCTGAAGTGCCGCTCCATCTGCGTGATGCGCATTATAAGGGGGCGACACAGCTCGGTCATGTCGGTTATAAGTATCCGCATAATTACCCTGGTCATTATGTGGCGCAGCAATATTTGCCTGATGCGGCGAAGGAAGAACGATTCTTCGAGGCGAATGGGCAGGGGATGGAAGAGAAGATGAAGCAGAACCAGCAGCTTCGTCGGCGCGATGATCGAAATGTGGGTGAGTAGGGCAGACGGTCGTTAGACGACGGCAGATGATGTTTCATTCTTCCGATTCCAGTAATGATGGTTGGACTAGCATGGTGGTTAATGAGAGAGTAAGTAAGCTAGGGGAGTGGAATAGAAATAACGGAAGTTTTTTCTGGCTATTTCAATATAAGCCAATTCTGTAGCTTGAATAGTGGATTAATTTTCCGCTATTTCATGATCATGCGCAAATTCATAGAGAAAGTAGAGAATTAGCGGAATTATATTCCACTATTTCTCTCGAAAGATCGATCATGTTGTCATTAGCGGAAAAAATATCCGTTAATTCCTCACGCTCCCCTCTCTGCAATCAACCCGCCCCAAGAACCTGACTAATTCGGCCTATATTCGCGCCACGCGCCAATTATGGCAACAGCCGCCTAAGGCAGCATCCCCATAAATTGCCTCGCCGCCGCCGACAGCGGAACGTCCCGAAGCGTGATCAAGCCGACGCGCCGGGGCGGAATCGGCGGGCTAAGCGGCACCTCGCGCAGCACACCGCTAAGCAGCTCGTCGCTCACGAAGTTGCGGATGACGCAGGCCAGACCGAGGCCGATCCGCGCGAACTGGACGAGCAGCTCTATACTACCGAGCTCAATCTCCGGGCTCAGCACGACGCCTTGCTCTTGGGCGAACCGGTCGATGTAGCGTCGCGTACTGCTTGCCCGCTCCAGCATGAGCAGCGGATATTGCTGCAGCTGGATGAAGGTCAGCGGGGCTTCAGCCTGCGGAGACGCTCCACCGGCCTCACCTCCACCGAGATCAGCTCCGCCGAAACCAGCTCCGCTTACGAAGCAATCCTGCAACTCAATACTCTCTCGCACCTCCAACATGCGATCGTCCACCTGCAAGGGCAAGTTGACGATACCGAAGTCGATTTTGCCTTCCTTCAACAGCGCCACCGTCTCCTGCGTCGTGCGATTCGTGACCTGGAATCGAATCGAAGGGTACTTCAGATGGAACGCCTCCAAGTGGGGCAGCAGAAAGTACCGACACAGGGTATCCCCGGCACCAACCCGGATTTCTCCTTCCTGGAGCAAGTGAATCTCAGCCAATTTTTTCTCCCCGGCTTCAATAAGATGGTACGCCTGCGCGATATACCGATAAAGCACTTCGCCCTCGGAAGTCAGTTTCACCCCTTTAGGAGTCCTTAGAAACAAAGGACTTCCTATTTTCGTTTCCAACTGCTTGATGGCATGGCTGACCGCAGGTTGTGTAATGAACAGCTCCGTCGCTGCTTTGGTGAAGCTCCCAGATACTGCAGTCACATAGAACACCCGATAACTTTCCAGATTATCAATCACGGTATAAACCTCATTTATATAGAATATGAAAAGGATTCATTTTATTTATGTCAGTAATGTCATTATAATGGGAATTGTAAGGATAGTTCAAGTTTGGAAAGGGGTAGATCGCATGCCGGTTACGGCGATAGTAGGAGCGAACTGGGGAGACGAAGGAAAAGGGAAGATGACGGATGTGTTGGCCGGAGGATCAAACGTAGTTATACGTTACCAAGGCGGAAGCAATGCAGGTCACACAATCATTAACGAATACGGGAAATTCGCGTTGCACTTATTGCCTTCTGGCGTATTCGCACCAGGAGTTGTGAACGTGATTGGACCTGGAGTCGCTTTCCATACAGGTGATTTTCTGAAAGAATTGGGGCAACTGCTCGATAAAGGTGTACCGGCTCCGGATATTCGCATCTCCGATCGGGCTCAGCTGGTGCTTCCGTATCACCGGTTGTTTGACGCACTGGAGGAAGAGCGGCTCGGCGCTCGCCAGTTCGGTTCAACGAAGACAGGCATCGCCCCTTTCTATGCCGATAAATATTTGAAGATCGGCGTACAAGTCGCCGATCTGTACAACGAACAGCGACTGCGCGGCCGGTTGGAAACCGCGCTCGAAGCGAAAAACGTTCTGCTGCAGCACCTGTACGGCAAGCCGCCGATCACGGTGGATGAGTTGATCGGACAGCTGCTGCAGGATGCCGAGCGTATCGCTCCATACGTATGCGATACGACCAAGCTGCTGCGCGACGTGCTGAAGCGAGGCGAGTTGATACTCGCCGAAGGCCAGCTCGGCGCCTTGCGCGACCCCGATCACGGCATATACCCGTTCTCGACGTCGTCATCGACGCTCGCCGGATTCGCCGCAGTCGGCGCAGGCTTGCCGCCAGGAGAGATCACGCGCATCGTCGCCGTGACGAAGGCCTACTCCAGCTGCGTTGGCGCTGGACCCTTCGTGACCGAGATCGACGGGGATGCCGCCGATGAACTGCGCCGCCGAGGCGGAGATGCAGGCGAGTTCGGCGTCGTGACCGGTCGGCCGCGGCGAATGGGCTGGTTCGATGCGGTAGCTACCCGCTACGGCTGTCACGTGCAGGGCGCTACCGAGGTAGCGCTGACCAATCTCGACGTCCTCGGCTACTTGGACGACATCCCGGTCTGTACCGCCTACGAAGTAGACGGCGTTTCGACCGATGACTTCCCGGTGTCCGCGAAGCTCGACAGCGCCAAGCCGATCCTGCGCACGCTGCCAGGCTGGAAGACGGACATCACCGCCATTCGTTCGTTCGAGCAGCTTCCGCAAACGGCACAGCAATATGTGCTCGAGCTCGAACGGTTGATCGGCGTTACGATCCGATGGGTGTCAGTTGGCCCTCGCCGCGACCAGATCATCGACCGCGGTTAACGCATTATCGGTTATATAACAAGCAGGCTTGCGTCCCCACATGGGAAGCAAGCCTGCTTGTTTGCTCTCTATCGCTTATGTCAACTTACTGTCCACGAGAGGCTTCACCTGATCGATGATTGCACCACCCAGGCACACGTCGCCATCATAGAACACGACAGCTTGACCAGGAGTAACGGCCTTCTGCGGATTGTCGAATGTCACTGTGCATGTAGAGTTACCTGTGAACTGTACAGTTACACCTTGATCAGGTTGACGGTAGCGGAACTTCGCAGTACAGCGATACGGATCACTCGGTCTAACCGGACTGATCCAGTTCAAGTCGGTGGCCGAGAGGCTTACGGAATACAAGCTAGGGTGCTTCTCTCCTTGTACGACGTACAGGATGTTGCGTTCCAGATCTTTCCCCGCCACGAACCAAGGCTCGCCGCTGCCGGAACCGCCGATGCCTAGTCCTTGACGTTGCCCCAGCGTGTAATACATAAGCCCGTCGTGCATGCCTTTCACGGTACCGTCCAGATCTCGCATCTCGCCTGACTTGGCAGGCAAGTAGCTGCTCAGGAATTCCTTGAAATTCCGCTCCCCGATAAAGCATACACCTGTGCTATCCTTCTTCTTGGCTGTTGCGAGGCCGGCTTCCAGCGCGATTTCACGTACTTGAGCCTTGGGCAGATGCCCGATCGGGAACATCGCCTTGGACAGCTGCTGCTGATTGAGCGCGTTCAAGAAATACGTCTGGTCCTTGCCCGCATCCACGCCGCGAAGCAGTCGATACTCACCGTCTACCTGTTCCACCTTGGCATAATGGCCGGTTGCCATATAATCGGCTCCTAGCGTTAGCGCTTTTTGCAAAAATTCACCGAATTTGATCTCACGGTTGCACATCACATCGGGGTTGGGGGTGCGTCCTTTTGTATACTCGTCTAGGAAGTAGGAGAACACTTTATCCATGTACTCTTTCTCGAAATTAACCGTGTAGAATGGAATGCCGATCTGGCTGCAAACTCTTCTGACATCCTCGGCATCTTCTTCGGCGGTACAATGGCCGAACTCGTCGGTATCGTCCCAATTTTTCATGAAAATCCCGATCACATCGTAACCTTGCTGCTTGAGCAGAAGGGCGGTGACAGAAGAGTCGACTCCTCCTGACATGCCTACTACGATTCGGGTGTTGGAGTTGTCTGCTATGGAATCCGGATCTGATCCGGTATGGGTTGGAGTAAGGTTGGTATGGTTTGTCATGGACTGCGCCTCTTTCTTGGAAGTACTTACTTGAATTTAATAGTATATTTTATCACAAATCAGAACAAATCGCTCGTCCAACACGTCTGGCTTAAGAGATAGGAGTGATTTTTTATTTTTGTGGTATCCTTTTGGTACAGTCGAATGTCTTATTACTTGGAGGGAACACAACTATGCTATTCATCAACAATCGCGGGATTACCGATCCGACCTTGAACCTGGCATTGGAGGAGTATGCCCTCAAACGGCTTCCGGCCAACGAAGATTATTTATTGTTCTATATCAATGAACCTTCCATTATTATTGGCAAAAATCAGAATACAGCAGAGGAAATCAACGCCACCTATGTCAAGGAACAAGGTATTCATGTCGTACGGAGATTGTCAGGCGGCGGTGCGGTGTACCATGACTTGGGCAATTTGAACTTCAGCTTCCTGACGAATGATGACGGGAAGTCGTTCCATAACTATCGTAAATTTACCGAACCTGTTGTAGAGGCACTACGTCAAATGGGGGTCGAGGCCGAGCTGACCGGTCGTAACGATATTCAAGTCGGGGAGCGCAAAATCTCAGGTAATGCGCAATATTCTACAAAAGGGCGTATGTTCACCCACGGCACGCTCATGTTCGATTCAGAGATCGAGAACGTCGTCTCGGCCTTGCATGTTAACTTGGAGAAGATGAAGTCCAAAGGGGTGAAGTCGATCCGCAGCCGGGTGGCGAACATTTCTGAATTTTTGGCCCATCCGATGACGATTAATGAATTCCGCAGCAGATTGCTGGACTCGATATATGCAGGTGCAGAAGTGCAAGAATATAAGTTGACGGAAGCGGATTGGGAAGCAGTAGCCAAGCTAGCCGAGGAACGGTACCGCAGTTGGGATTGGAATTATGGACGTTCCCCTTCCTTTAATGTGCAACGAACGAAGCGAATTGAAGGAGCAGGTACATACGATGTCCGGTTGAATGTAGTCGGGGGCCGAATTGCCATTGCTTCGATATACGGGGATTTCTTCGGAATTAGCGATGCCGGTGAGTTTGCTGATAAGCTGGTTGGCCTCAAGTACGAGGAAGCGGCGATCCGGGAATGGTTGGAAAATGTCGATTTGACGCCTTATTTCGGTCCTGTAACGAAGGAACAGTGGGTCGAATTACTCATTTGATGCTTTTTCCTCCTAATGCGATAGGATTTTTGAAAAACTTTTCATGAGATTGTCAAGTATATGGATGACACAATGAAAAGAACTATGTTAACATGTAAATAAATAATTTATAATGCTTCTAATCTTTTAACTTCGTATCCATTTGGACACAATGAAAGTCATATAGATTACTTGCTTTTAACTGTAAATGAGGTGCTTTTTTGAAAATTTCAACAAAAGGTAGATACGGGCTGACGATTATGATGGAGTTGGCCTCCAAATATGGAGAAGGTCCGACCTCTCTGAAGAGCATTGCCGAGAAACATCAGCTTTCTGAGCATTACCTGGAGCAGTTGATTGCTCCACTGCGGAATGCAGGACTTGTTAAGAGTATCCGTGGCGCTTATGGCGGCTACATCTTATCCCGGTTGCCTGAGGAAATATCTTCCGGCGACGTTATCCGTGTACTGGAAGGCCCGATTAGTCCAGTAGATTTCACGGAAGAGGACGATCCGGCGAAGCGGGATTTGTGGATTCGTATTAAGGACAGCATTGCCGGCGTGCTGGACTCGACTACCTTGGCTAACTTGATCTCGTTTCAAGATGAAGGTAGGAACAATAACTATATGTTCTACATATAGAACGGCGAGAATCAGCCATGCAAACTATTTATCTCGATCATGCAGCAACAACCCCGGTTCATCCCGACGTATTGGAAGTCATGCTTCCGTACTTCACTCGCCATTATGGCAATCCTTCCAGTCTGCACGCATTCGGTCGAGAGACGAAGATTGCCATCAGTCGGGCACGTGATGAGATTGCGCAATTATTAGGATGCTCTCCTGCGGAATGGATATTTACAGGTAGTGGGACCGAGAGTGACAATATGGCGATATTCGGCGCCGCCGAGCGATATGGCACGAACAACAGACGCCATATGATTACAACACAAGCAGAACATCATGCTGTACTTCATGCTTGCAAACAATTGGAGCGGGCAGGGTATGACGTTACTTATTTGCCGGTCGACCGTACCGGACAGGTGCAGGTGGAGGATGTCCAAGCTGCGATTCGGCCGGACACATTCCTGATCAGTGTCATGTACGGGAACAACGAAGTGGGGACGATTCAACCGATTCATGCAATTGGAGCATTGGCACACGAACACGGTATATTATTCCACGTGGATGCGGTGCAGGCTCTTGGTGCGGTTGATCTGAACTTGACGGAGCTGCCTGTTGATCTTATGAGCTTCTCAGCTCATAAGCTATATGGACCGAAGGGTGTGGGCGGACTTTATGTTTCCAAGGCCCATACGATTACTCCACTTATACATGGAGGGTCTCAAGAGCGAAAGCGGCGAGCTGGAACAGAGAACGTGCCCGGAGTCGTTGGCTTCGCGAAGGCGATACAGCTGGCAACAGCCAACCGTGCAGCGAACGTAAGCCATCTGGAGCAACTGCGCGATCGATTGTTGGTGGGGCTGACCGAGCAGCTTGGCTCGTCCTACTATGTAGTGAACGGCAATTGTAACGAGCGATTGCCGCATATTGTGAATGTGAGCTTTCCAGGCGTCGATACCGATACGATGCTGATGAATCTGGATCTGAATGGCATCGCTGCTGCTAGTGGATCAGCCTGTACGTCAGGCTCGCTGGAAGTGTCGCACGTACTGCAGGCTATGGGGTTACTGGACGAACTGACCCATTCCGCCATCCGGTTCAGCTTCGGAAATGTGAACGAATTGCAACAAATCGATGAAGCCTCCCGCCGAATTGGAACCATCCTGCGGCGAGTTCGTAATAAATAGAAAGCTTTAGGAAGTGAACTAATTTGGAAGGAGGTATATAGGTTTAACCGGAGCTTCAATCTTATATGTTCAACTGTTTCATCAGTGTTTCATTAGTAACAGGATGACTTTAGCTTTGCGGCATAAAACATCCGTAAGGCGTACAATATATAGGTATGTTGAAAGTAATGGTTTCAGGAGGATCAACTTTTGCGCAAAGCACAGGACATCATAGGCCTGCCTGTTATCGAGATTGAGAACGGCAAGCAGATCGGGACGGCCAAAGACTTTTTGATCGACCGCGATTGGAACTTGGAAGGTGTGCTTTTGGAGACGAAATCTTGGTTCTCCGCTCCCCGCTATATCAAGTGGGAACATGTCATTTCGTTCGGAACAGATGCCATTACGGTTCCGGACGCACAATCCGTCGACAGCCTAGACAGTGATATCGAGCTCAGCTATTTGGAGTACGGTACGACCAAGCTCAAGGGATTGCCCATCATAACCGTGAGTGGTAACAAACTTGGAATGGTGGAAGATGTTTATTTTGGCGAACAATGGGRCAAAAAGATAGTAGGGTATGAGTTATCGGAAGGGTTTCTGACAGATTTGAAGGACGGACGCAAATGGCTTCCGGCTCCCGACAGTGCTAAGTTCGGGGAAGATGCCATTATCGTCGCCGTCGACTGCGAATCCCAACTGCAAGAAATTCCAACATTTCAGTGAAATAAGGTGATCTTATGTTAAAATGTCCGAATTGCAACTCCAAAGACATCGGCAAAATCGGCTCTCATCAATTTTATTGCTGGGGCTGCTTCATCGAATTGACGGTGAACGGCGAGAAGATGTCCGTGTATCAAGTGGAGGAAGACGGTACGCTCAGCTCGCTGGACGACCTGTTCTTCGAAGAGGAAATGCCAGAAGTACACGCGAACTAATCCTGCTGATGCTGGATAGCCGCATAAAGTGTGAAAACGAACACCCGATTCTCCCTACAAGGAGCGGGTGTTTTTTTTGTTGTAAAACATTCGTTGTGGACCTGAGAGTCGCTATTTTGTGAAATAGGCAGGTATAGACAGACCTAACGGACACAGATGACGCTATTTGTCGTGGAAAGCGGCAAAATAGCTAGTTGTAAGGGAATAACGGCCTCTGTGTCCGCAAATACCCTTTAAAAGGGGTGAAACGGACGAATAACGGATTCAGTGTCCGTAAGAACTCTTGAGAGCAGCTTACAAGGAAATCTATGCACAACTTAACTCAACCACCAAGGAACCGGCCGCTTGCGGGGTTTTTCCCAAGTGAACGAACAGAGGGGGGGAATGATTATAGATGATTTTTCCTGCCAATTGGTCATCCACATAAGCTACTATCGTAATACAGGAATTATCTGAAATCAATTCTAAGTGAGATGAACTTCATACTTTGGATAACCGCGGCAGACTGGAAAGTATTAGAATGGTTGTTGATGAAAAACTGCTAGCCTTGAACAATGCAGATATCAGGCGGGACGCGATTGTGCACCTGTACGGCGTATCCAGCTATGCGACCTTGCTGGCCAAGAGGAGAGGGCTTGATCAGGAAATGGCCGCCATTGCTGGCTTGCTTCATGATTATTACTTGTTCACTACCGGAATTGAGGACTTTCATGACCAGAATGGGGCAGAAGCGGTAAGACCGATATTAAGGGATATGGGGATATTCTCTGTAGAGGAACAGAGAACCCTGTTACGTGCTATTTTTTATCATAGTGATAAGTGTAGTGTCCATGGACCGTACGACGAGCTTATTAAGGATGCGGAACTGCTTCAGGGATACGTTCACAATTTGGACCAGCAGGTTAGGCTGAGGAATCCTACAGATCGATTAAGACGGGTTTTGACGGAATTGGCGATTCCGTATGATGAGGAGTTTGTAGAGGTCGTAGAAGAGATGGAGCTGGTCGTCTCAGCAAGTGAACCTCAGGATAAGCGGGCAGCTCTAGCTGATTTGGCGGAAAGCCTTGCAAGTAAAGGGATAGTGGGCATTCCTGCTGAACCGTTGTATCGTGAAATATGTCAGTATTGGCCGGATTCTAACATCTATATCGTTCTGATGGATAGTTGGTGCGCTGCCTTCGTGTACCATTGCTGCAGGCAAGTTGGCTTCAAGCTCCCTATTCGCTATCCGATCGGAGTATGTCGATTCGCAGGTGTGGCGGCTTGGCAGGAATGGGCTCAGCTTCCAGAGATTCAATACTTCCATAGCAGCCAAGATAAGGATTTCACCCCTCAGAGAGGTGACATTCTCATCTACGAAAAGCTGTTATCCGAACAATCTCACGATCATATTGGCATTGTGCTGGCCTGCGATGAGGATGAACTGCTTGTCGCTGAAGGAAATAAGGACAATAAGAATCAATCGGCTCTTATTCGAAGAGACAGATGGAGCAAGATATCCGGATTTGTCCGCATTGCGAATGACTATGCATTTACGTTCAAGGGAGAGTATAATCCGCAGTTAACCGCCCCTAAGGATCAGATCTAACGGTCTCCTACATATTTGTTATTGTCATGAAGCAGGCTGCTCGTTGCAACCTGCTTCATGATCGTTACTGCAACTACGTTATTACAAGTTCAACCTTATTATCGTGCATGAATGGATGCCTAAAGCCGTTTGGGCCAAAGCCTAGAGTCAGGAGAGTGGCGCTTGTTCTTTTTTGAAATATCTATTGACTTCGCATTTGGTTGTTGTTACTGTATTAATTAATTAATACAGTAACACTGAAATGGGATTGGTGGAGGCTGCGATGGAATTCAATCAGAAGGAACCAATTTATACCCAAATTATCGATGACATCAAAATAAAGTTCATCAACGGAACGTATCAATCGGGTCAGGAAATTCCCTCACGGCGCGAGCTTTCCAAAAGACTGGGGGTCAACCCGAATACGATCCAGAGAGCCTACAGGGAAATGGAGGACATGAGATTGATTGTAACGGTAAGAGGGCAGGGAAGCTTTATGACCGGCGATACGAAAATTTTGGAAGCATTAAGGGAAGAAACGTTGAACGCCGCGGTTAGCCAAAGCATCGAAATGCTTCGTTCTTTCGGGAAATCGGATGAGGAGATTCTGGATACGATGAAAAAGTATATGAAAGGGGAGAATCTCAATGATCAGAGTGGAACATGCCGTAAAGACGTTCGGAAGTAAAAAAGCGTTGGACGGTATATCCTTCTCCGCCGGGGAGGGGCGAATCGTCGGATTGCTGGGTACGAACGGCGCAGGCAAATCAACGATGCTCAAAGCGATGGTCGGACTGCTCCATCTGGATCGAGGCAAAATTACTATGGACGGTAAATCGCCGTGTTTGTCTACAAGGGGAATGCTAACTTACCTTCCCGACGAGGATGTATGGTATCCATGGATGAAATTATCCGACGCCATGCAATATATTAAAGACATATATTGGGATTGGGACGATAATAAGGCTCGTCACTTGCTTGATTTTTTCGAATTATTGCCCGAATCGTCGATTCGAGAGGCGTCCAAAGGGACGCGAGCTAAGATGAAGCTGTTGCTGGCGCTTAGCCGGCAAGCCAAATATTTGTTCCTGGACGAACCTTTATCGGGAATCGATCCATTCGCGAGACAGCAGATTGCTCAAGCGATTGTGGAGGATTTTGTGGAGGAGGGTCAAACCATCATCATAACTACGCACGAGCTATCCGAAGTGGAAGCCATGCTCGATGAGGTAATGTTTATTCACGAAGGAAAACTGCTACTTAGCGGTAATGTAGAGACATTAAAACTTGAAAGAAACTTGTCATTAATGGAAATTTTGAAAGAGGTGTACGATCATGCACGCATTTAGAAGGTTGGTGCTAACGGATTTACGGAATCGAAGAAGTACGATTTGGGTTACGCTCGGGACAATGGCTCTTCTGAATGTGGCGGTTGCCATACTGCCCCTTCAAATGCAGCTTCCTGAGAACGGGCTTGGTTTCATTATGTTTTTGAATATTATGGTGTTCGCCACCGTGTTGCTTATTCCGTTTCTGCACTGCTTTTCTTCATGGCGTGACGAGTGGAAGCAGCATTCGATTTATCAATTATTGGTTCTTCCTGTCCCCCGAACTTATTTGCTTGTTTCCAAGTATATCTCGATCCTGGTGGAAGTATTGTTAATAACGGCAGTCATGATCGCCGGCTTATGGATGCAATACGGGGTTAGTGG